>CAIRBD010000517.1 GCA_903876745.1 uncultured Gemmatimonadota bacterium | reverse complement strand
GTGCATCCAGTCCAGGACAGCGGGGTCAAAAGACTGGACACCCATCGACACGCGGCGCAGGCCGAGTTGGGACACCGCGCCCGGAAGCTCGGTCCCGGCGAGGTCTTCGGGGTTGGTCTCGATGGTCAGCGAGCCGTCGGGCGACATCTCGTCGATCAGCGGACGGAGCGTGCTGATCAGCCGGCCGAGGCCGGCCGCCCCGAGTTTGGACGGCGTGCCGCCGCCCAGGTAGATGGTTTGGAGCGGGCCGATCTGGCCTTCGGAGGCCCGCGCGACAAGCTCTGCCGCGATGGCGTCCACGAACTCGGCCCACGGCACCTCGCGCCGGACGGCTATCGAAAAATCACAATAACTGCAGCGGCGGCCGCAGAAGGGAACGTGGATGTAGAGGTGCTTGAAGGTCGGCACGGAGTCGATAGGTTCTGCTGTAGCGAGGGGATTCAACGACGCCGCAGGTCGGCGCAGGTACTGCCTGAAACAGCGGTTGAAAACGACCTAATGTGATTTCTCATAATGTTCTTTGATAATCAGTTACGCCTTTCTTGTGATAAATCACTTCATCTTTCCAAAAACCAGAAATCCGCGTCGGGCATCTCCACCGGCAACCGTTTCCGCGTTGACCTGCGGCGTCGTTAGAGCCCCACCGGCGCCCCGATCGCCTCTAGAAGCGGAAGAACCCCCTGTGGATAACTGCCTCCGAGCGAACTCTCCAGCGCTCGTCGTGTACACGAGCCCCCGGAGCTCCAAACGACCGCCGATCTCGATCACCTGCCGAAGAGACAGCGACAGCCGGTAGGCCAATCCCTCGGGGCTCGCCGTCCCGTCCGCGAGGGCATCCCATACCCTGCCCTCCTCATAGCCAAGCTCCGGCGCCTGGACCCCGGCCTTCCGGGCCACCCGCATCAGCCCGAGCGCGTCGTCGATCGTGGCCACGACCTGGGCCCCGTCCCGAAGCAGGAGGTTGCACCCCGCACTCCGCGGGGCGTCGATGGGGCCCGGAACCGCGGCGACCGTGCGGCCCATGTCCATAGCCTGTGTCGCCGTATTGATGGCGCCAGACTTGTACGGCGCCTCGACCACCACGGTCAGGTCGGCGAGAGCGGCGATGATCCGGTTGCGGCGCGGGAAGCAACCGGGGCCTGCCGGAGTGCCCAGTTCGTGTTCTGAGACCACCAACCCCCTCGCCACAATCTCGGCATGGAGGGCCCGGTGGGACGCCGGATACGGGACGTCCGGGCCCGTGCCCAGCACGGCGATCGTGCCGCCGCCGGCCTCCAGGGCGCCCCGGTGGGCCGCCGCGTCCACGCCGCGCGCCATGCCGCTCACCACCACCACCCCGCACTCGGCGAAGGCGTGAGCCAGCTCCGTGGCCACGCGCAGGCCGTACGGCGAGGCGTCGCGCGTCCCGACGATGGCGACATGCCGCCGTGGGGCGCCCTCCAGCAAGGAAAGGTCACCGAGCGCATTGATATGGTCCGGCGGCTGCGGCAGGGCCTCCAGCGCGTCGGGGAACCCTGTCTCGCCAAGCCGGAGCACGGTCATGCGGTTTACGGGGCGAAGGTGTCCTTCACGCGGCTGGCCTCTTCGGCCTTCTTCAGCTCCAGGATCTTGCGCCACCAGGCGTCCTTGAGCGTGTCGAGGCCCAGGCGACCCGGGGCGGAGATGGAGTACACGCCGAACGCCCCGTGGGTCACGATCTCGGGCACATAGTGCTCCCCAAGCAGGTCGAGCTTCGTGAACACGACGCAGTGCGGCCGGCCGGCGAGCTCCTCGGAGTAGCGCTGCACCTCCACGCGGAGCTGGTCGTATTCGGCTTGCCAATCCATCGAATCGATGGGGATCATGAACGCCAGCACGCGCGTGCGCTCGATGTGGCGCAGGAACTGGAGCCCCAGTCCCTTCCCTTCGTGGGCGCCTTCGATGATGCCCGGGATGTCGGCGACGACGAACGTGCGGTGGTCGCTGAGCTGCACCACACCGAGGTTCGGCGACAGCGTGGTGAACGGGTAGTCGGCGATCTTGGGACGCGCGGCGGAGATCACGGAGAGCAGCGTCGACTTGCCCGCGTTGGGCTGCCCCACGAGGCCGATGTCGGCGATGAGCTTCAGTTCGAGCTCGAGGTTACGCTCCTGCCCGTCTTCGCCCGGCTGCCACTCGCGCGGCGCCTGGTGCGTGGGCGTCTGGAAGAACGAGTTCCCCTTGCCGCCGCGGCCGCCCTTGGCGACGAGCACCTCCTCCCCCGGCTCGAGGATCTCGCCCACGATCTCGCCCGTGTCGACGTCCTTGATGATCGTGCCCGGCGGCACGGGGAGCACCACGGAGTCGCCGGAGCGGCCGGACTTGTTGCTCCCCATGCCGTGCTCGCCGCGCTCCGCTTGCCAGCGGTCGCGGTAGGTATAGTCGAGGAGCGTGGAGAGGTTATTGTCGCCGCGCACGATCACGTCGCCGCCGCGGCCGCCCTCGCCGCCGTCTGGGCCGCCCATGGGCTCGCGCCACTCCCGGCGAAAGGAGGAACACCCCGAGCCGCCGGTACCGGCGAAGACTTTGACGATGACGCGATCGATGAACATCCCTGAAACCTAGTGCCCCGACGGGCCGGATGGCTCCTGTCCGGCCACTTTCGTGAAGAGGAGTTTGGCCCTCGCCAGATCGTCGGCGGCGACGGCATCGCTGAGGGCGTCCAGCGATTCGAGCACCACAGGGTCGGCTACCCCCGCGTGGCGGGCGCCGTGCAGGTGCGAATGCAGCTGCCGGTCCTGGGCGGTGGCGACGCAGGCGGCCACGATGCACAGCTCGCGCCGGCCAAGGTCGAGCCCCGGGCGGGAGAGCACCTTGCCGTAGCCGTCGGTGATCATCCAGTCGTCGAGGGCCGGGTGCAGCGCGCGGATGTTGCCGCGCAGCTTCTCGTAGAAGCGGCCGTAGACGGTGGCGCAGGTGGCCTCACCCGCGGGGCGCCAGTCGAAGGGCGACGGCGCGTCATCCACCGCGGGGGCCGGCACGCCGCTCACGCGGCGCCATTCGCGCGCCGCGTTGAGCGAGCGCGGGAAGCCCGCGAACAGGCAGGACTGCAGGATCACTTCTTCGACCCACGGCACAGGCACGCGGCGCTCCAGGCATTCGGTGAACGACACGCGCATCGCCTCTTCCGACCCGCCCGCGATACGCGCGGCAAGGCGGACGAGCGCGCGGGTGGGCGCGTCGAGTGAAGCCAAGATCGCAGCGGGCGCGGCGGGGACCATCATCGAAACCTTCCCGAGAGGAGCGGGTAAATGCAGGAGCGGGCGGTTGCCACAACGCTCCGCGGTGCGTCTGTAGAGCGTGACCGTGGTAATTGTTGTAAATTCCACTTCTTGGCGCGCCAGCGCGACCCCGGGCAGCATTCCGGGCACGTGGCGCGCCGGTCGTGTGGGGACGTCAAGGACCGATCGAGGACATCTGATGAACGTGAAACGAACTCTCCTGTTGTCGATGCTGGCCCTCGCCGCGTGCGGCGGCCGCGACAAGCCGAAGACTGAAGAAGAGACGAAGGCGGCGGCGGTCTCCCCCGAGGCCTACCGGCAGAAGCAGGTGGCGTTCGCCGACAGCGTGCTGAACAGGACGTCGTCGGCCAAGATCGTCGCGGAGAAACTGGGCAAGGGGTACGATGTGGGCTCGGTGCGCCTGCGCGACACGCTCTCGGTGCTCGCGGGCGCCAAGACGCAGTGTTTCCAGAACGCGCGCAAGGCCGATCCGTACCTGGCCGGCACGGTCAGCTTCTTCATCCACATGAACATCACGGGCTCCGACGTCGTCCACGTGCAGGAGAGCCAGTGGACGTCGGCGGCCGGCAACATCGTGGACGCGTGCCTGAACGAAGCGTCGCGCGCGTGGAAACTCGACGCCACCTTCGGCGCGCCGAACGCGTACATCGTGCAGGTGCAGTTCAAGTAGCCACGGGGCCGTGCGTGCACCACGAAGGCCGGCGCGTGATGCGCCGGCCTTGTCGTTTCAGGTCATCCGGACCACGCCCACCGTCTCGCCGCGCGTGTTGCGGATGGGTTTTCCGGTGAACTCGGCGAGCCGCCCCTCGATCTCGTCCGGCAGCACGCCGATGAGCTGCAGCAGCCGCACCACCGCCATGTGCTGGGCGCGCTGTGCGCCGTCCTCCACCTTGAGCGCGGCGCCGATGCCGAGGTCGGGGATGGTGATGGAGTGCACGCCTTCGGCGCCGACCTTCGTGATCACGCGTCCGTCGGTCTCGGCGATCATCACGGAATCGAAGCGGTCGGTGCCGCCGATGAGCTGCGGATGCGCGCGGATCGCCGCGAGCGTGCGGGCCGGCATCTCGTCGCCCGCCGCCGCCGCGCGGCCCCAGCGGGCATAGGCGAGCGCCATCCGCTCGAGCGGGAGCGCCATCACCGTCACGCCGCAGCCATCGACGCCGATGGGCATGTCGTCCACGGCCACACCGCTCCACGCCGAGACTTCGCCGAGGCAGGCGCGTTGCACGGCGTGATCGGCGCGTTCGTAGCCGCGGGTGGGCCATCCCATCGTCACGGCGCGGGCGAGCATCGCGGAATGCTTGCCGGAGCAGTTGTTGTGCAGCCGCCCCGGAGCACGTCCACTCTCACGCACGATCTTCGCGCCGCGCGCGGAGAGCGGCTCGTGCGGGCCGCACGCGAGATCGCCTTCTTCGAGCCCGATGCTGGCGAGCATGCGCGCGGCCACGGCGAGATGTTCCGGCTCGCCGCCGTGCGAGGCGCAGGCGAGGGCGAGCTCTTCGGTGCCCCACGCGAGTTTGTCGAAGCCGCCTGAGGTGAGCAGCGGGAGCACCTGGAACATCTTCGAGCAGGAGCGCCACATCGTGACGAGGTGCGGGTCGCGCGCGCTCGAGACGAGTTGGTCCTCGGGGCCGATGACGGCGGCGTGCACGCGGTGCCGCGACTCCACCGTGTCGCCGCGGGTGACCTCGACGTCGAGGGGCAGCGACTTGACGGTGGTCACCGGCCGCTCGTGGCGTGATGATCGTACGCGGCGAGTAGTTCGGCGGGGGTGACGGTGGCGGCACCGAGTTTGCCCACTTCCACGCCTGCGGCGAAGTTCGCGATGACACTCGCCTCGAGCGGCGTGGCGCCGGCGGCGAGCATCACGGCGAGCCACGCGGTGACGGTGTCGCCGGCGCCGACCACGTCGTACACCTCGAGCGCCGTCGTCGGGATGCGGTGCGCCGACGACTGCGTGGACCCATCCTCGATGAGCGCCATCCCACGTTCGCTGAGCGTAAGGAGCACGGCGCCCACGCCGAGCCGGTGCACGAGCGCGGGGAGCGTGGCGTGGTGATCGAGGTCGACGGCGGCGCCGAGCGCGTCTTCGAGCTCGCGCAGGTTGGGCTTGAAGATCGTGGCGCCGGCGTAGGCGAAGAAGTTCTTGAACTTGGGGTCGACGACGATGGGGATGCCGCGCGCCCGCGCCGTCTGCATGGCGCGTTCGATGACGACGGGCACGAGGACGCCCTTGTTGTAGTCCTCGAGGACGAGCGCATCCGCGCTCTCGACAGCGGCATCGGCGGCGGCGAGCAGGAGCGCGACCTCGGCGGCCGAGTGATCCTCGTCCACTTCTTCGTCCACACGCACCACTTGCTGTGCGCGCGCGACGATGCGCGTCTTGGTGGTGGTGGGGCGATCGACGGGCACGAGTCCGCGCGTGTCGCTGCCGATGGCGCCGAGCATCTCGCGGAGCTGCGCGGCGCTCTGGTCGGTGCCGACAGAGGCGACGAGTTCGACGGCGGCGCCGATCGCGGCGACGTTCTGCGCGACGTTCGCGGCACCACCCAACGCGAAGCGGCGGTCGCGCACGCGCACCACGGGCACGGGCGCCTCGGGCGAGATGCGTGTGACGTCGCCGCGGAGGTACACATCGAGCATGGCGTCGCCGATGACGGCGATGCGATGGTGCGGCGCGGCGTCGAGGAGCGCGAGGAGGCGGGCGCG
>CAIRBD010000516.1 GCA_903876745.1 uncultured Gemmatimonadota bacterium | reverse complement strand
CGGCGTGGTATCTCGCGCAACTGCTGGACGTGCAGGCGCTGCACGGTTTTCGCGGGGCGCCGTTGCGGATCGATGCCGACCAGTTCGTTCCGCGCGCGGAACGCGACCGGCTGGCCAAGCTCCCCGGCGCGATCGAGATCCGTGGACGTGCGGCGCCGCTGCATTACGAGGTGGACGAGACGCCCGCGGGGCCCGTGGGTGCGGTGCGCGCGGTATTGCACGAGAAGCAGGCGCGCGGCCTCGTGATCGAGGAAGTGCCGCTGCTCGACCGGCCACTGCGGTTCACCGTCACGCGCGGGGCGCGCGGGAGCGTGAAGGCGGACTCGGTGGACGACCTGCAGGACGCGCTCAACCGTCCGTTCACCGACGACGAGACGCGGAGCCGTGGCGGGCGGCAGGACGAAGGCTCGTCGCGCGGCGGCGGCTCCGGCGGGCGCGACAGGGGCGGTCGCGGGCGGGGCGGGGACGATCGCCGTCCGGGCGGATCGTCCGGGCCCAATCGCCCGCATGACAAGGGTGGTTTTCGCCCCGGCTCTCCATCGGGACGCGGCAAGCGCCGCGGTGGTCGCTGATGGCATCGGCGCGGCCGCGGTGACCGCGTAGATTAGGTCCGTGTTCCTGATTCGCCGAATCCTTCGCGTGGCTACCGTGCTGAGCGCGACGCTGCTCGTCGCGGGCACCGGGTGCAGCCGTGCGCCGGAGCGCCCGCTGCGCGTGGGGTTGCTGGTGTGGCCGGGATTCGAACCAGCCTACCTCGCCCGCCAACTCGGCTACCTCGACACGACGCAGGTTCAACTCGTCGACTACGCCGGCTCGGAGATGCGGCGGGCGATGCGCAACGGCCTGCTCGACGCCGTGGGGTTGACGCTCACCAGCGCGATCCAGCAGTACGCGGCCGATACGAGCCTGCGCGCGGTGATGGTGCTCGACATCTCGAACGGTGGTGACGCGATCCTCGGCGGGCGCGGGGTGCGCTCGATCCGTGATCTGAAAGGAAGACGGGTGGCCGTGAGTCCATCGGGCGGGAGCGCGTATCTCGTCATGCGCGCCCTCGAGAGTGTCGGACTGCACCGGGCCGACGTGCAGCACGTGAAGACCGACGAAACGAGTCTCGAGCGCGCGCTGCGCGAGGGGCGCGTGGCCGCGGTGATGACCTACGAGCCGCTGCGTTCCCAGCTCATCGACAGCGGCGCGACGCAACTCTTCAGCACGGCCGACATCCCCGGCGAGGTCAGCGACGTGTTGCTGACACGCTCGGCGACGGTGCGTGACCGGCCCGAGGCGCTGCGGGCGTTCGCCGTCGCGTGGTACAGGGCGCGCGAGGACATGCGTGCGTATCCGGACTCGATGGCGCGCCTGATCGCACCGCGCGAACGGGTGAAGGCGGCGCAGTTCCGGATGATGGCGCAGGGTCTCGATTGGCCCGATCGACAGTCGGGGCTGCAGATGCTACAGGACACGGCGTCGGCCCTGTTCGACGGCGGGCGACGGTCGGAGCGGCTGCTCGTGGAACTGGGGCTGATCCCGACCGGCGTACAGGGAACGCGGATGATCGACGCGCGCGTGACGGCGAGCCTCCCGTGAGGTCGTGGCCGCCGCCGTTGCGGTCGCTGATCCCATGGACGGTCTTCGCGTTCGGCGGCGTCGTGCTCGCGCTTGCCGTGGCGCAGATGGTAGTGTCGGTCACGAATCATGCCGACGAGGCGGCGACGCAGCAGGTCCGTCTGCTGGGCGCGCTCACGAGTACGCAGGTCGAGGGCGCCCTTCGGCGTGACGCGCCGGTGGAGGCACGAGCCGCGACCCGCGGATTGGTGAACGACCTCGACATCGGGTTGGCGGCGCTGGTGGATGCCCGCGACACCATCCTCGATGCGACCACGTTCGCGTACGAGGGAAAACACATCGCGCAGTCGCCGCTCGCCGGTGAGCAGGCGATGATCGACCGGGTGCGGGTGACAACGCTTCAGGAGACCAAGCTCGATCGAGCCGCGGGACGCGCGATCGCCGTGTTTCCGATCACGCTCACCGGCGACTCGACGCGCGGCGGCGCGGAGCCCGCGAGTCGCGGCGGCGTGCTCGTGGTGATGGAGGACCTTCGGTTTCGGCGGCAGG
>CAIRBD010000515.1 GCA_903876745.1 uncultured Gemmatimonadota bacterium | reverse complement strand
CGTGGCCGCCATGCGGCGCGCCGCCGCCCGCGTGGCCAGCCGGCGCGGCTCGAGCATCACCACCCGTTTTCCGGCCAGCCACGGGGCGTCGAGCAACGCGAGCGGCACCCTTGTAGTTTTCCCTGCTCCGGGAGGGGCCTGGAGTACGGCGCGCGTGCCGTGCGCCAGCACTCCGGCGAGCTCCGGCAAGACCGCGTCGATGGGTAATGGCGTGGGAAACACGGATGAAACTTACCGCTCGCGCCGCACCGTACGACTCACACCATCCATGACCGCACCGTCCACCACGACCTCTTTCCAGCGATTCCCGCCCCGCGTGCGCACCTTCTGGGCGCTCTTCGCGAGCTGGGTGGCGGCCGATTTCGTCACCAAACGCATCGCCGAAGACACGCTCACGCTCCACGTGCCGCGCACCGTGGTGGGTGACTTCGTTCGGTTCACGCTGACGTACAATCCCGGCGCCGCGATGAACTTCTCGCTCGGCGACGCGTCGCGCGTGATGTTCACGGTGATCGCCACGGTGATGCTCGTGGTGATCTATCGCATGTACCGCCAGACCCCCGACCGCGATGTCTGGCAGGCCGCGGCGCTCGCACTCGTGGCCGGCGGCGCGCTCGGCAACCTGCTCGACCGCCTGCGCTCGGCGCGCGGCGTCGTCGATTTCATCGACGTGGGCCTCGGCGACGTGCGCTTCTGGACGTTCAACGTCGCCGACATCGGCGTCACCTGCGGCGCCGCGCTGCTCGCCATCCTGCTCTGGGTGCGCCCCGACCCCACCGAATAACCCGCCACCGCCGAGGTCGCCGTGTCGCACGCTGAGTCGTCCGAGAGCACGCCCACCAACCGCCGCGCATTCATCGCCAGCGTCGCCGGCACCTCCGCCGCGCTGGCCGCATCGCTCGGCGCGGGGACGCTCCTCGCGCAGGGACGCACCTTCCCCGAGTATCCCGCGCCGCAGGGCGGCTGGGACCTCTCGTGGGTGGATCGCGTGGAGAAGGCGAAGCACCGGATGGTGTTCGACCAGCCCGAGGTCGGTGACGGACTCGCGCTCACGAACACGCTGGTCTACTACCGCGGCTACAACGACGTCTACAAGACCGCCGACGCCGACATGGGCGTCGTGCTCGTCATCCGGCACGCGGGCATCCCGACAGCGCTCAACGACGACATGTGGGCCAAACTCAAGCTCGGCGAAGAGGCCAAGCTCAAGGATCCCACCACCGGCGAGCCGACGCAGCGCAATCCGTTCGTGAATCTCAAGTCCGACGACAAGCACGCCGTGCTCATCGGCGGGGGCGGACTCGACGCGCTGATCGCGCGTGGCGTGAACGTCCTCATCTGCAACCTCGCGCTCATGCGTTTCGCCGGCCGGCTCGCGAAGGCCGTGAACATCCCCGTAGAGGAAGCGCGCACCACGATCGCGGCGTCGCTCGTGCCGGGGTGCATCCGCATGCCGAGCGGCATCTTCGCGGTGGCGCGGGCGCAGGAAGCGGGGTGTCACTTCCTCAAGTCGACGTGACCGACACGCGGCATCGCGATGGCGCCGCGTAGCGACGTGATCACCAAGGCGTACGACCGCGCCTACTTCGACCGCTGGTACCGCGATCCCAAGAATCGCGTCGCTACGCGCGCCGCTGTCGAGCGCAAAGTGGGGCTCGTGCTCGGCGTCGCCGAAGTGTTGCTCGAGCGCCCCGTGCGCTCGGTGCTCGACGTGGGGTGCGGGGAAGGGACCTGGCGCGCGCCGCTCCTCGCGCGCCGTCCCGGGTTGCGCTACACCGGCGTGGATTCGAGCGATTACGCCGTGCGCCGCTTCGGGAAGCTGCGCAACATCACGCAGGGCACCTTCGCCGCCCTCGGCGACCTCGCGCTCGACGGCCCCTTCGATGTGATCGTCTGCTGCGACGTGCTGCAGTACGTGCCCTCCCGCGACCTCGGCCGCGGACTGCGCGCCATCGCCGCGCAGCTCGGCGGCGTGACGTATCTCGAGGCATATACGACGGCCGATGAGATCGAGGGCGACCGCCGCGCGTGGCACCATCGCTCACCACCGGCGTATCGCGCCGCCTTCCGGCGCGCCGGACTCACGAGCGTCGGCATGCACTGCTATGTAGGCGAGGCGCTGCGGCCGATGACCGTCGCACTCGAACGGGGGCGCTGATGATCGTGCATCTCAAGGTCTGCTGCATCGCGAACATCGACGAAGCCGAACTCGCCGTGGCGCACGGCGCGCACGCCATCGGGCTCGTGTCGGCGATGCCGAGCGGTCCCGGGCCGATCTCCGACGACCTCATCGCGTCCATCGCTGCCGAAGCGCCGCGCAAGCTGCGCACGTTCCTCCTCACGTCGCGCACCGACGCCGACGCGATCGCCGCGCAGGTGATGCGCGCCGGCACCAACACGGTGCAGATCGTGGACGCCGTGCCGCCGGGCACGCACGCGCGACTGCGGGACCTCATCCCGCACGTGAAGCTGGTGCAGGTGGTGCACGTCGCGGGGATTGAATCGGTGGCCGACGCCGTCGCGAACGCCGCCGAGGTGGACGCGCTGCTCCTCGACTCCGGCAATCCGTTCGCCGCCGTGAAGGAACTCGGCGGCACAGGGCGCACGCACGATTGGTCGGTGAGCCGCGCCATCGTCGAGGCGGTGGGGATCCCGGTGTATCTGGCGGGGGGATTGCGCTCGTCGAACGTGGCCGAGGCGGTGGAGCGCGTGCGGCCCTACGGCGTGGATGTGTGCAGCGGCGTGCGAACGGATGGCGCGCTGGATCCGGAGAAGCTCGCGGCGTTCTGCGCGGCGCTCGGGGGCTGAGCCGGAGCGGTCGTGACCGCGTGCGTCGTCGTGCCCCGCGCCAGCGCCCTCGCCCCGCCCCTTGACGCAGTGCCTCCGGCAAGCAACCTTTCATCCGGATATACGGATGAAACGAACCCGCGTCTTCGACCGACTCACCGCCCTCGCCGACCCGATCCGCGCGCGCCTCCTCCTCGTTCTGGAGCGGCACGAGCTGACCGTCGGCGAGCTGCGCGCCGCCCTCCAACTCCCGCAGAGCACGGTGAGCCGGCACCTGCGCGCGCTCGCCGACGCCGGCTGGGTCGTGAGTCGCGAGGACGGCACCAGCAACCGCTACCGCATGCCCGCCCGCGAGCTCGACGCGGCCGCCAAGCGCATGTGGCAGTCGGTCCGCGACGAGTTCAGCACCGTCGCTGACTTTCACGGCGAGCACGCCGAGCAGCCCGGCGGGATTGGGCGCGTCGCCGGTGTTCTCGACGGTTACCGTGATGATGTTCGTACCGGCCTTCAGGAACGCAGCCACGTTCATCTCGATCACGTCGTGGAAATTATTTCCGGTGCCCGCGG
>CAIRBD010000514.1 GCA_903876745.1 uncultured Gemmatimonadota bacterium | reverse complement strand
GCCGGCGTGTCGCGCGGCCACAAGTTCGGGCTGATCCTCTTCGCCCTCAACATCGTGCTGGTGATCGCGCTGTTCTTCGTCCTCGACCGTGGTCGCATCATGAGTCCGGCGTACAGCCGGCTCGGGCGCGCCGGGGTCGACAAGCTGCGGGCCGTGGCGCCCGGACGCACGACGCTCACGGGACCGGGAGCCTAACGACATGACCATCAAGGTGAAGGTGATGGATCGCCCGATCGCCGAGGTCAGCTACGTGCGCGCGACGGTGAAGGGCCTCGCGCTCACGTTCAAGCACCTCGTGGATCCGCACAAGGTCACGGTGCAGTATCCCGAGGAGAAGTGGGATATCTCGCCGCGCTGGCGCGGCACGCACCGCATGTTGACCACCGAGGACGGCAAGGCCAAGTGCGTGGCGTGCGGCCTCTGCCCCACGGTGTGCCCGGCGAACTGCATCAAGCTCGTGCCGGGCGAGGACGAGGAAGGGAACCGCTATCCGCTCGTATTCGAGATCGACGAGTTCCGCTGCATTTTCTGTGGCTACTGCCAGGAGGTGTGCCCGGAGGAGGCGATCCACGTGGGCCGGCACTACGAGAACGCGGAGTACAGCCGCGACCGGTTCGTGTATGACCTGGCGCGTCTCACGTCGCAGACGCATCCGGTGTGCGAGATGTGGGATCCCGCCGACCCGAAGGGGGAGTGATGAACAACGCGTTCCTTCCGCTCTTCTATACGTTCCACTTCTACCTGTTCGGACTCATCGCCCTTGCGAGCGCGGTGCTGTTCGTGACGCGCAAGAGCCCGGTGGCGGCGGCGATGTGGCTCGTGTGCACGATGTTCGCGCTCGCCGCGCTCTACGTGATGCTCGACGCGCAGTTCGTCGGCGTCATGCAGGTGCTGGTGTACACGGGCGCGATCATGGTGGTCTTCCTGTTCGTGGTCATGCTGCTCAACCTCGGGCAGCCGGGTGACATCAGCGACATCCGCGGCAAATGGGGACGGCTCGTCGCCGGCTTCATCGGCATCGCGCTCGTCGCCGAGCTGATGGCGCTCGCGAAGAGCCCGCTCGACCTGCGGCTCGTCGTACCGCCGGTGGTCGTGCCGCCCCAGACGGGCGGCGTCATCGCGGGCATCGCCGCCCCGATGTTCAAGGAATACCTGCTGGCGTTCGAGCTGACGAGCATCCTCCTGCTCGCCGCGATCATGGGCGCCGTGGTCCTCGCCAAGAAGAAAGATGCTCGCTGAGTCCCTCGCGCTCTCCGCAGCGCTCTTCGCGATCGGCGTCGTCGGCGTGTTGACCCGACGCAACGCGATCATCGTGTTCATGTGCGTGGAGCTGATGCTCAACGCCGTGAACCTCTCGTTCGTCGCGCTCTCCACGCTCTACGGCGCGACGGGCCAGGTGTTCGTGATCTTCGTGATGACGGTGGCCGCCGCCGAGGCGGCCGTCGGACTCGCGATCATCATCGCCATCTTCCGGCACAAGCAGACCGTGAACCTCCAGAACATCAACCTGCTGCGCGGCTGATGATCATCGATCCCGCCTCCGCCGGCGCCCACCCGCTCGCCGCCACCGCGGCGCAGTTCGTGTGGCTGCTGCCGATGCTGCCGCTGCTCGGGTTCCTGATCAACGGCTCGCTCGCGCTGTTCTCCGTCGCCAAGCTCGGCCCCGACGATCCGTCGGCGGCGGGGCACGGCCATGACGCGCACGACGACCACGCGGCGCATCACGACGACGCGCACGGCCACGGTGACGACCATCACGTGGTCCGGCACAAGTATGCCGGCATCGTGAGCCTCGTCGGCCCCGGCGTGCTCCTCCTCGCCTTCGGACTCGCTGTCGCGATCTTCGCGGCGATGAGCGGCGTCGACATGCACGCGCCCTACGTGAACACGCTCTTCCAGTGGATGCCCGTCGGCGATCTGAAGATCGACGCGGCCCTCCAGCTCGACCCGCTCTCCATGGTGATGGTGCTCGTCATCACGGGCGTGGGCACGCTGATCCACATCTTCAGCGTCGGCTACATGCAGGACGACCCCGGATACCCGCGCTACTTCGCGTATCTGAACCTCTTCGTCTTCTTCATGCTGCTGCTGGTGCTCGGCGCGAACTACCCGCTGCTCTTCGTCGGCTGGGAAGGCGTGGGGCTCTGCTCCTACCTGCTCATCGGCTTCTGGTTCAGCGAGAAGGCCAACGCCGACGCGGGGAAGAAGGCGTTCATCGTCAACCGCATCGGCGACTTTGGGTTCCTCGTCGCGATGTTCCTCCTGTTCGCGAACCTCGGCGTGCTCGACTTCGCCGGCGTCACGGCGAATGCGGCGCGGCTGCCGATGGGGGGCGCCGTCGTCACGGCGATCTGCCTGTTCATGTTCCTCGGGTGCACGGGCAAGAGCGCGCAGATCCCGCTCTACGTGTGGCTCCCTGACGCGATGGCCGGTCCGACGCCCGTCTCGGCGCTGATCCACGCCGCCACGATGGTGACGGCCGGCGTGTATCTCATCGCCCGCAGCAGCACGCTCTTCTCGATGGCGCCCCTCGCGTCGCTCACCGTGGCCGCCGTCGGCGCGCTGACGGCGCTCTTCGCGGCGACGATCGGGCTCAAGCAGTGGGACATCAAGAAGGTGCTGGCGTACTCCACCGTCTCGCAGCTCGGATACATGTTCGTGGGCGTCGGGGTGGGGGCCTATACCGCCGGCGTGTTCCACCTCGTCACGCACGCCTTCTTCAAGGCACTGCTGTTCCTCGGATCGGGCGCGGTGATCTTCGCGATGCACCGCGCGTATCACGCCACGCACAACCACGACGACGCGCAGGACATGCGCAACATGGGCGGGCTCAGGAAGTACATGCCCGTCACGTGGACGCTGATGTGGATCGCGACGCTCGCCATCGCGGGCATCCCGCCGTTCGCCGGGTTCTTCTCGAAGGACGAGATCCTTGGCACGGTCTTCACGCGCGCCCACGGCTCGACGCTCACCGAGGTCACCTGGCTGGGGCTGCCCGGCAGCACCGTGCTCTACGTGGTGTACGTGCTCGGCCTCGCCTCGGCCCTTCTCACCGCGATCTACATGACGCGGATGATGCTCTACACGTTCCACGGTCCCAACCGCACGGGTGACGCGGAGCAGCCGCACCTCGCCGAGGCGCCGTGGATCATGACCGGCCCCTTGGTGGTGCTGGGCATCGCGAGCGCCGTCGGCGGCTGGCTGAACCTCCCGGAACTGCTCAAGCTCGGTCCGACCGAAGGGCTCGCCCACTGGCTCGAGCCGGTGGTCGGTGCCGCGACCGCGCGCATCAGCGGCGGCGAGGGGCACGGGGGCGCCGAAGTGAACGAATGGATGCTCATCGGCATCGCCGTCGCGATCGCCGTGGCGGGCATCACCTTCGCGCTCGTGCGGCTCAAACCCGCCGCGCTCGTGCCGAAGAAGCAGTCGCCCGCGTCGGAGGGTTTCGCGCGGGTACTCGAGAACAAGTACTTCGTCGACGAGGCGTACGATGCCGCGGTCATCCAGCCCGTGGAGCAGACCTCGCGGTACGTGCTCTGGAAGGGGATCGACGTCGGTATCATCGACGGCCTCTTCGTGAACGGCAGCGCGTTGGCGGCCCGGGCGATGGGCTGGCTGGGATCGCAGCTGCAGTCGGGGCAGGTCGGCACGTACGCCTGGGTCCTGCTGATCGGCGTCATCGCGCTGCTCGGCGCCTTCACCAAGTACCGTTGAGCGCCGGCCCGCACCCATGACAGAACTCCTCAACTCCCTCGGCTACAACCACTGGATCCTTCCAGTGCTGCTCGGCCTGCCGCTCGCCGGCGCCGTGCTCGTGCTCGTGCGCGGCTGGCTGCTGCGCCCCGCCGGCGCGACCGACGCCGACGTGATGGTCCAGACGCGCCAGGCGGCGCTCTGGGTGTTCATCCTCGAAGCGGTGCTCTCGCTCGGCCTGTGGTGGTCGGTGAACCCCGGCACCGCCGGCTGGACGGCGCGCGTCGACTGGGCGTGGATCCCCAACTGGGGCATCCGTTTCGACATCGGCGTGGACGGCATCGCCACGATGCTCATCCTGCTCACCACGCTGCTGATGCCGCTCGCCGTGCTGGGCGGCTGGACGAGCATCCGCGAGAAGACGGCCGCCTACTACGCGCTCCTTATGGTGCTCACCACCGGGATGCTCGGCGTCTTCATGGCGCTCGACCTGGTGCTGTTCTACACCTTCTGGGAACTGATGCTCGTCCCGATGTACCTGATCATCGGCGTGTGGGGCGGCCAGCGCCGCCTGTACGCGAGCATGAAGTTCTTCGTGTACACGATGGTCGGGTCGCTGCTCATGCTCGTCGCGATCATCTATCTGGGCCTGCTGCTGCCGGGCGGCAACGGACAGCCGATGTTCGGCTACGATTACATCCTGCACAGCGTGCACCTGAACTCGACGCAGCAGCTCTGGCTGTTCGCCGCCTTTGCGCTCGCGTTCATGGTGAAGGTGCCGATGTGGCCGTTCCACACGTGGCTGCCCGATGCACACGTCGAGGCGCCGACCGCGGGGTCCGTCATCCTCGCCGCGATCATGCTCAAGATGGGCACGTTCGGGTTCATCCGGTACGCCCTGCCGCTCTTCCCGAACGCGGCGATGAACGATTCCGTGCGCGCGCTGTTCCTGACGCTCGCCGTGATCGGCATCGTGTACGGCGCGCTCGTCGCGCTCGTGCAACCGGACTTCAAGAAGCTCGTCGCCTACTCCTCGGTGAGCCACCTCGGATTCGTGATGCTCGGCCTGTTCGCGCTCACCACACAGTCCGTGCAAGGCGCGCTCATGGTGAACCTGAGCCACGGCGTCAGCACGGGCGCGCTCTTCCTCATGATCGGCATGGTCTATGAACGCCGGCACACGCGCCTCATCGCCGATTACGGCGGCATCGCGGCGGTGACACCGGTGTTCGCGACGCTCCTGACCATCGTCTGCCTCAGCTCGATCGGCGTGCCGGGCACCAACGGGTTCGTCGGCGAGTTCCTCGTGCTCATCGGCACGTATCGCACGCAGCCGGTGTTCGCGATCATCGCGGCCACGGCGGTGATCTTCGCGGCCGCGTACATGCTCTGGGCGCTGCAACGGATCATCTACAATCCGCTCATCAAGCCCGAGAACAAGGGGCTCACCGACCTGAACCGCCGCGAGATCGCACTGCTCATCCCGCTCATCGCCGCCATCGTGTGGATGGGCGTGTATCCCAAGCCCGTGCTCGAGAAGACACAGGCCGCGGCCAGCCGCCTCGTCCGCCACGTCGAGAGCGGCGGTAACGCCGACAGCGGTCCGCCGATGGAGATCCGGTAATGACCTTCGACCTCCTGATCCCATCGCAACTGCTCGGCGCGCTGACCCCGGACATCGTACTGATGGTCGGTGCGATGCTGCTGATGCTCCTCGTGGCCTGGCGTCCCGAGAGCGACGACCACCAGCGTTCCGTGGGACGCGCCTCGCTCATCGTGCTCGCGCTGACCATCGCGGCTGTCCTCTGGTTCGCCGGCGGCGGCTTCGCGGCCGGACCGGGGGTCATCGCTGTCGACAAGTTCCGCTGGGCCGCGGACATCGTGTTCCTGCTCGCGGCGATGGGGACGATCGCCCTTGGCATGGACCACAACACGCGTGACGGCGTCGTCCACGCCGAATCGCACGTGCTCGTGCTGTTCGCCACGTCGGGAATGATGATCATGGCCGCCGCGCGCGACCTCATGATCCTCTTCCTCGGTCTCGAGATGATGTCGATCGCCGTCTACGTGCTGGCGGGGATGAACCGCCGGAGCGAACGGTCGGCCGAGGCGGCGCTCAAGTACTTCCTGCTGGGGGCGTTCGCCACGGGCTTCCTGCTCTATGGCATCGCGCTCGTCTACGGCGCGACGGGGGCAACCAACCTGTCGGTGATCGGCCAGCGCATCATGGCCTATCAGCTCCACCACACGGCGATGCTGCTCGTCGGCGTCGGGCTGCTGCTCGTCGGTTTCGGCTTCAAGGTGGCCGCCGTGCCGTTCCACATGTGGTCGCCGGACGCCTACGAAGGGGCACCCACCCCGATCACCGCGTTCATGGCGTCGGCGGTGAAGGCCGCCGCCTTCGCGGCGTTCTTCCGCGTGTGGCTCGACGCCTTCTCCGCGATCGACTTCGCGTGGTTCGCGCCCATCTGGTGGCTCGCGTCCATCACGATGATCGTCGGCAACGTCGTCGCTTTGGCGCAACGCAACATCAAGCGCATGCTGGCCTACTCGAGCATCGCACACAGCGGCTATCTGCTCGTGGCGATCGAGGCCGGCACGAAGCTCGGCGCGGCGTCGTTCCTCTTCTACTTGCTCGCGTACACGCTCGCGACGTTCGGGGCGTTCGCCGTCGTGGCCACGCTGACGCGCAATAATGAGAAGGGGCTCGATCTCGTCGATTACGAAGGGCTCTGGACCGTGCGCCCTTGGCTCGCCGCGTCGATGGCGGTATGCATGCTCGCGCTCATGGGATTCCCGATCTTCGGCGGCATCGGCTTCTTCGCCAAGTGGTATCTGCTGCAGGCAGCGCTCTCGTCGGAGAACAACCTGATCCCGCTCGCGGTGCTGCTCGTGCTCACGTCCGTCGTGTCGGCGGGCTACTATCTCAACGTGGTGCGCGGCATGTTCATGAAGCCGCGTGCCGAAGGCGCGCCGGTCATCGCCGCGACGGGGCCGATGACGCGCCTCGTGCTCGGCATCACCATCGCGGCCATCCTGATCCTCGGTGTGTTCCCGGCGCAGTTGGCGCGTTGGACGCGGGCGAGCGTCCCCGCGCCGCCGGTGGCCGCCGCGACAGCGGCCGGACAAACGGCAAGCCGCTGACCTCGTTCATCCACCAGCGGGGCGGATCGCAACGGCGCTCCGCCCCGCTCGTCATCTGAGGAAACCATGATCTCTCCCGGCATCTTCCGGCAGTACGACATCCGCGGTGTGGTGGGGGACGACCTCACGGTCGAGGCCGCGGAGGCGATCGGGCGCGCCTACGGCGCGCTGCTCGCCGAGCGGGGCATCACCCCGGCCGTCGCCGTCGGGCGCGACAACCGACCGAGCGGTACGGCCCTGCGCGACGCGCTCGTGCGCGGGCTGCGCGCCACGGGCGTCTCGGTGATCGACATCGGTGTGGTGCCGACGCCGCTGCTGTACTGGTCGCTGCATCACCTGCCCGTGCACGGGGGCATCCAGATCACGGGGTCGCACAATCCGCCGGAGTTCAACGGGTTCAAGATCTGCGTCGGCACCGGGTCGCTGCACGGCGAGGGCATCCAGCACCTGAAGGCGATCATCGACCGCGGCTCGTTCCCGTCGGGTGACGGCGCGTACCGGGAAGAAGCGGTCATCGAGCGGTATGTGGACGACATCGTCGAACGCATCGGGCCGATCAGCCGCGCGCTCAAGGTCGTCATCGATTGCGGCAACGGCGTCGGGGCGCTGGTGGCTCCCCAGTTGTTCCCGCGTCTCGGCATCGAACCCACGCTGCTCTTCGCCGAGAGTGACGGCACGTTCCCGAACCATCATCCCGATCCGACCGTCGTCGAGAACCTGCAGGACCTCATCGCCGCCGTCCGCCGCGAGGGTGCCGACGTGGGCATCGGGTTCGACGGCGACGCCGACCGCATCGGCATCGTCGACGGCGCCGGGACGATCATCTGGGGCGACT
>CAIRBD010000513.1 GCA_903876745.1 uncultured Gemmatimonadota bacterium | reverse complement strand
GGTCCGCCGGCGCCGGCGCGGCCGAACGACCGCGGCTCGCCGAGTCGGCGTCAGCGCCTCGCCGCCCAGCGCTCTCCAGCACCGCCGTGGCCTCACGCTTCTTCGCCATCGCCGCGTCCACCGGCGGTCCCGACGCGCTCCGCGAAGTCATCCAGTCGCTCCCGACGAACGGACCCGGGGGCATCGTCGTGCAGCACATGCCCGAGCGCTTCACGACGATGCTCGCCGCTCGGCTCGACCAGCTCTGCGCCATCACCGTGCGCGAGGCGCGCGACGACGACCGTATGGCGCCGGGTGTCATCTACATCGCGCCGGGCGGCGTGCAGTGTCGCGTCAAGCGCGCCGGCACCGGCTGGCGCATCGCGCTCGACGCCGCGCCAAGCACGGAGCGCCACAAGCCGTCGGCGAACGTGCTCTTCCACTCGTGCGCGAGCGAGGCCGCACACGCCGCCATCGGCTGCGTGCTCACCGGGATGGGCGACGACGGCGCCGACGGCCTCAAGGCGATGCGCGACGCCGGATGCCGCACCATCGCGCAGGACGAGAAGAGCTGCGTCGTCTACGGGATGCCGCGCGAAGCGGCGCGGCGCGGCGGCGTGGAGGTCGTGGTGCCGCTGCAGCGCATCGCCGACGGCCTGCTGCGCCTCGCCGTCTGAGCCGGCCGCGAGGCTCGCGCTGTACCTTTCAGTCATGAACGACGACTGGCGACAGCACCTCCTCGAGTCCGACGACGCGATCGACGCGCTCCTCGGTCGGCTGCGACGCATCGCCGTGCTCGGGATCAAACCCGATGACCGCGCCGATCAGCCGGCGTGGTTCGTACCCGCCCACGCGCAGCAGGCCGGACTCGAGATCGTGCCCGTCCCCGTGCGGTACCCCGACGTCACGACGATCCTCGGGCAACCCGTGTTCCGCACCGTCGCCGCCGTCCCCGGCCGCGTGGACCTGGTGGACGTGTTCCGTCATCCCGACGACCTCCCCGCGCACGTCGACGATCTGCTGGCCGCACACCCCGGCGCCGTCTGGTTCCAGTCCGGCATCCGGAACGACGCCGTCGCCGAGCGGCTCGCCCGCGCGGGGATCGACGTGGTGCAGGACCGCTGCCTGAAGACCGAACTGGAAGATCGCGAGCGCTGAGCCGTGCCCCGGTGCGCGACGGCTCAGCGCACGCGCAGTTCCCGTTCAAGAAAGACGCCGATCTCCGCGATCGCGCGCGTGGCCTCGGGCACGATCGGCGCCGTGAAGTGCCACACGTGCGAGAGGCCGTGCCGCACCTCGAGCTCCACGCGCACGCCCGCAGCGCGCGCTTTCTCGGCGAGGAGCACGGAATCGTCGAGCAACATCTCGCTGTCGCTCACGTGGAGCAGCAGCGGCGGCAGTCCCTCGAGCCGCCCGTAGAGTGGCGATAGATAGGGGTCCCGCGGATCGCCGGCGCCGATATACAGACCGGCGACGGGACCGATGGCCGCGCGCTGCAGCATCACGTCGCTCGCGTCGTTCGCGGCGCGCGACGGCACCGTGTTGGTGAGGTCCGTCCAGGGGGCGATCCCGACCGCGCACCGCGGCAGCGGCTCGCCGGCATCGCGCGAGGCGAGCAGGAGCGCCATCATCAAACCGCCGCCCGCGGAATCACCGCCGAACGCGGTCTCCTCGGCACGCACGCCCTGCGCGCGCAGCCAGCGCCACGCGGCCCGCGCGTCGTCGAGCGCCGCCGGATACGGATGCTCCGGCGCGAGCCGGTACTGCAGCACGAAGGCGCGTGCGCGCGCCGCCGTTGCGATGCGCGCCACCATCGCGCGATGCGTGGTGGGCGAGCACATCATGTACGCGCCGCCATGCATGTACATGAGCGTCCGCCCGGGCACCGCATCGCGCGGCTCGAGCCAGTCGCCGCGCACGCCGTCCACCTCCACCGGCGTGACGGCCACGTCCGGCGCGAACCATCGCATGTCGGCCGTCCGCGCCTCCATGCGCTTCCGCGCCTCGACCACGTTCGTGGACGCGATGTCGCGGCGCTTGAATGTGCGGCGCAGATACCACGACATCGCACGGGCCTGCCACGAGGGCTCCGGCAGCGTGACCGTCATGGCGTCCTCAGTTCGGCGAGGAGCTGCACGTCCGGATCGACGACCAGGGCGCGGGGCGCGGCGCGGAACGCCATCGGGAGCACGAACCGCCCGGACTTTGCGGCTGGCACGTCGACGGTCGCGCGGTGCACGATGCCCCCCGCGTCGGTCACGGCGACGGTGAGCGGCACGCGGTAGGTGCCGAACCGGTCTCCCTGCGCCACGTCGAGCGTCACGCGTGCGGTCGCCGCGTCGTACTGCCACGTGGTCGTGAGCGACGCGAACCCCGGACGCCGCAGCCACTGGTCGAAGAACCAGCCGAGCGGCCGCTTCGCGCGCGCCTCCACGGCCGACTGCAGGTCGGCCGTGAGCGCCGTCCCGTGTCGATGCGCCACGACGTAATCACGCACCCCACCGTAGAACGCGCTGTCGCCAACGAGACCGCGCAGCATGTGCAGCACCCATCCGCCCTTCTGGTAGCTGTTCTCGTTGAGGAGGGCGAGCAGGTCGGTCTGCGCGGTGTCGATCACCGGACGCGACCCGACCACCTTGCTCGCGAGCAGCTGCACCCGCGTGCGCCGCATCTCGCCCACGAGCGCGCTGTCGCCGAAGGCGTGGCCGACGTACACCGCCGCGAAGTACGTGGCAAAGCCCTCGCTGAGCCACACGTGCGGCCATTCGCGTTCGGTGACGAGGTCGCCGAACCACTGGTGCGCCGTCTCGTGCGCGATCAGCTCCGTACTCACGCCGCGACGGCGGAAGATCTCGTCGGCGTAGAAGATCGCGCTCGCGTTCTCCATCCCTCCGAAGCGCGTGCTGCTCTGCAGATGGGCGAGCTTCTCGTACCCGAAGGGTCCGACGCGCTGCGCGTAGAACGTCACGATGTCGCCGGCGCGGGCGAAATCGCCCGGCAGGATCGCGCGCTGCTCGGGTGCCACGTACACGCTCTGCGGCACGCACCCGCCGATCTCGGCGTACCCGCAGGCCGTCGGCCCGAGCTCGTAGCGCGCGAGCGGCGCGGCCGCGATCACCATCAGGTACACGGCGATCGGCCGCGACTCGCGCCACCGCGTGAGCGTACGCGGCATGGGCCGGCCGGCCGAGCCGTCGGGATCGCGGGGCTGCGGCAGTGGCGTCTCCTCGAGCAGCTGGCCGTTGGCCACGACGCGCAGCGATGACGGCGCGTTCACGACCCACGTCACCGTCGCCTTGTCCGACGGGTGGTCCACCGACGGGATCCAGTGCCGCGCGCGGTTCGGCCAGTTGTCGCCGAACGCCATCCAGCGCCCTGCGCTGTCGGTGCCGATGATGAGACCGTCCGTAGGCGCGCCGCGGTAGGCCACCGAGACGGCCAGCGTATCACCCACCGCTCCGGCGAGCGGCACGTACACGTGCCCCTCACCCTGCCGGAAGGTCACCTCGTGCGCACCGACCCGTATCCGCGACACCTGCATGTCGAGCAGATCGAGCACGAGCGTGTCGGCGCGTGCCACACGGCGCACCGTGAGCAGGGCGAGTCCCTCGATCGTCTTCCCCGCCTCGGGGAGCGTGAGCGACAGGTTGTAATCGGTGACGTCGAACGCCTTCTGCTGCGCGCCGAGCGGCGTGGCGAGCAGAAGGCAACAGCCGGCGATGAATGCACGCATCGTGATCTGATCTGGGATGCCGGCGCTTCGAGGCGAATCCACCCCGAACTACCGTTGACGGTGAACCGTTAACCGTGAACCGTGAACCGTTAACGGTAGTTGTCTCTACCTGCCGAAAAGCCGCCCGAGCACTCCGCCCCCCGACCCGCCGTCGTCGTGCGCCGCCGCTTTCAGCGCGTCGGCGAACTCGATCGTCGTCACGTACCGGTCGTCGGCCGCACGCGCCATCCCCTTCAGCAGCACCTTCTCCACCGCCTCGGGGAAATCCATCCCCGGCCGGCGCTGCCGCAGCGGGATCGGCTCATTGCGCAGCCGCGCGATCATCATCTCCTGCTGCGTGCGCCCCTCGAACGGCAACTTGCCGGTGAGCATCTCGTACGTCATCAGCGCGAGCGAGTAGATGTCGGTACGCGGATCGAGCGGCTTGCCGCGGAGCTGCTCGGGGCTCATGAACTCCGGCGTCCCGAGGATGATCCCCGTGGCCGTGAGCTTCTCGAGCTCGCCTCCCGCCTTGCGCTCCTTCGCGAGCCCGAAGTCCATCACCACCGCGTACTCCGTGCCGTCGGCACGCTGGCACACCATGATGTTCTCGGGCTTCAGGTCGCGATGGATGATCTTCAGCTCGTGCGCCACGTGGAGCCCCGACGCGATCTCGCTGATGAACTGCACCACGAGCGGCAGCGGCAGGAACCCCGCGCGGTTGTTGCGGTCGGAGAGGATCTCCCCCTCGACGTACGGCATCACCACGTACACGAGCCCGTCTTCCGTCTCGCCCATGCGCACGATGTGGCACACGTTCGGGTGCGCGAGCCGGATCCCCAGCGCCGCTTCACGCCGCAGGCGCGCCATCGCGTTCTCGTCGCGCGAGAGCGCGGGCGAGAGGATCTTGATGGCGTACCGTTCGTTCGAGCTCACGTCGTGCGCGAGGTACACGTACGACATCCCGCCCTCGCCCACTTTCTTCACGATGGCGTAGCGGCCGTCGAGCACCTGCCCCGCCATGTTGGCGTGGTTGATGATCGGCCGCTGGCTGATCTCGGGCGTCGGCGCGCGCGGCGTCGTGGCGCGCGGCGCCGACGGCGCCTCGATCACCGGCGCGACGCCGCCGCCGAAGGGCATCAACCGGGTGCCGTCCTTGGGGCAGAATTTCGCGTCGTCGCCATACAACGTGCCGCACGCGGGGCAGCGCTGGCTCATGTGCACACCTTGTTGCGCCCGTCAGCCTTGGCTCGATACAGGGCCTCGTCCGCCCGGGCAAAAAGATCGTCCACCGAATGTATGTCGGGCGCCGGGAACGTCGCCACGCCGATGCTCGCCGTGATCGATGTCCCGCCGTGCGCCGCCACGAACGTCGTCCCCTCGATCTTCTCCCGCAACCGCTCGGCGAACCGCGTCGCGCCCACCCGCGGCGTCTCGGGAAGCACCACGACGAACTCCTCGCCGCCGTAACGCGCCACGACGTCCACACTGCGGATCGACTCGGCCAGCATGTGCGCCACCTCGCGCAGCAGATCGTCGCCCGCCAGATGCCCCATCGTGTCGTTCACCCGCTTGAAGTGGTCGAGGTCGACCATCAGCAGCGTGATCACCGACTCGTACCGCCGCGCGCGCTCCAGCTCCGCGGCGAGCCGCGTCGTGAGCGCGCGACGGTTGAGCACCTGCGTGAGCGGGTCGGTGTGCGCGAGCACTTCGAGCCGGGCGTTGTCCGCCTTCGTCGTCTCGATCACCTGCGCACGGTGGATGGCCGCGACCGCCGCCTTGATGACGGAGTCCGCAAACTCCACGTCCTCGTTCGTCAGGGGCGGCTCGTCCACCAGGCGGCGGAGGAAGAACACCCCCGCCTGCTTCTGGCCGAGCGAGAACGGCAGGGCGATCACGCTGCGCACCGGCACCTGCGTGCCGTTGCTCAGCCACTCGCGCCGGATATCGGCGTAGAGCGGATTGCTCTGCAGGTCCTCGACGAGCACCGGGTGCCCGTGCTCGAGCGCCGCACGGATCTCCGGATAGCGGTCGAGGTGGATCTCGAAGTTGCGCAGCGCCGGGTTGTCGAACGCCGTCGCCACGATCCCCACCCGGTCGCCCGGCTGCGCCAGGATCACCGAGCAGCGCGACAGGCTCAGCGCGCGCGCCACGCGCCGCGCGAGGATGTGATAGATCTCGTCGCTCGAGAGATCGCCCGTCACTTCGTGGAGGATGTCCACCACCTTGCGCCGGCTCTCTGCCTCGTCGCGCGACCGCGCGAGCTCGTCCTCCACGGTCGACAGCGCACGGCGCGTGGACAGCAGCATGCGATGCAGCCGGAGCTGCGCCTGCACGCGGGCCACCAGTTCACGCGGACGGAACGGCTTGCGGATGAAGTCCGCCGCACCGAGGCCGAACGTCATCTCCGTGAGCTCGTCGGGCGAGAGACTCGAGACCATCATCACCGGCATGTCGCTCCAGCGACGGTCGGCCTTGAGCTGCTTCAGCACCTGCACGCCGTCGGCGCCGGGCATCGCCATATCGAGCAGGAGCAGATCGCTCGGCGCCGACTCGAGCGCCGTGAAGAGCGCGTCGCGTCCGCCGGCCGCGATCACGTCGAAGCCCGCGTCGCGCAGCGCCGCGGAGATCGACGCCAGGACGACCGGATCGTCGTCGGCCACGAGGATCCGGCCGCTAGCCATCGCCAAGCAGGCGCTGCAGCCCGTCCCATTCGATGTTGCCGCCGGAGAGCACACACACCGTCCGCGCGACCGGCGTGACGATCCCCTCGAGCAGTGCCGCCACCGTGATCGCGCCGCTCGGCTCGGCCACGAGCTTGTGCCGGTCGAGCAGAAACCGCATCGCGCCGCGCAACGCCGCGTCGGGCACCGTCACCACGTCGTCGAGATATCGCTGGTGGTGCGCGAACGGGAGCGAACCGATCTTCACGGCGAGCAGGCCGTCCGCGAGTCCGTCAGGATTCGCCGCGATCAATACCGGCTCGCCGGCCTCGCGCGCGCGCGACAACTTGGGCGACCCCGCCGGCTCCACGCCGATCACCTTCACGTGCGGCGCGAGCAGTTTGACCGCGGCGGCAGCTCCCGAAGACAGCCCGCCGCCGCCCACCG
>CAIRBD010000512.1 GCA_903876745.1 uncultured Gemmatimonadota bacterium | reverse complement strand
CTCGTTCACGTAGTACGACTGATCGCGGAACTCCGAGATGCCGTCGCTGATCGCCGCCGGCTCGGCCGACGTCGTCACCAGCT
This sequence comes from uncultured Gemmatimonadota bacterium, assembly GCA_903876745.1. Classification (GTDB taxonomy): domain Bacteria; phylum Gemmatimonadota; class Gemmatimonadetes; order Gemmatimonadales; family Gemmatimonadaceae; genus Fen-1231. The sequence goes on along the minus strand of CAIRBD010000512.1, from coordinate 2,927 downwards.
GACGCGTGGGGAGCAGGCCGCGCGCGCGCACGCCGTAGGCGCGCACACGCTGGTTCTCGTACGTGGTGCCGACCGAGGTCTGCGCCGAGTTCATCCAGCGGTTGGGCGTGGGCGTGTAGCTCCACACCGCGTTGAGGCTCTGGTTGAACTGGAAGCTCGACACGTTCGAGATCTGCGAGGTGCCGAGGTAGCCGTCGGCCGACTCGTACTGCAGGAAGTTCGGCGAGTAGACCGTGCCTTCGTCCTGGAAGCGGTCCACGCCGGCGAGGTACGACACCTGGACCGCGTGCTTCGCGGTGGAGAGCACCGAATAGTTTGCGCGGAAGTTGCCCGTCTGGCGCCACACTTCTTCGTTCGCCGTGATCGAGTTGAGCACTTCGAACGGGTTCGAGTTCACCGCGCCGCCGCCGTTGAACGGCACCGTCACGTACCGGCCGTTCGGCAGCTTCTGCTGCAGGTCCATGATCGCGGGCGAGTAGCCGAAGTTGTAGATCGGGCTGACGCCGGCGTTGTCGTTGTTGCCGATGCCGTTCTGCGTGAAGTTGTGCGTCACGTCCACACCGCCGCTGATCGTCAGCTTGTCGCCGATCGTCTGGTCGATGTTGAGGCGGCCCGAGGTGCGGCGCGACCCGGTCGTGATCTCGATGCCCTTGTTGAGGCGGTCGTTGATCGAGGCGTAGTAGCGGGTGTTGCCCGCGCCACCGCGCGTCGAGACCACCGTCTCGTACGAGGGGTCATGCTGGCTGTAGAGCTGCCCCTGCCAGTCGTACCACGGGCAGCTGGGGTTGCAGTTCGCCTTGGCGACCGAGTCGGCCGCGGCCGCGCCGCCGAGCCACGGCTGCACGTCGGCGTACGACGCGAAGTGGCGCGAGCTGAGGTTCTTCGCCAGCGACTCCGTGCCCATGCGCTGCGTGATGTTCCAGCGCGCGGCGCCCGATGAACCCTTCTTCGTCGTGATGACGACGACGCCGTTCGTCGCGCGCGAGCCGTAGATCGCGCTCGCCGCCGCCGACTTGAGCACTTCGATGCTCTCGATGTCGTTCGGGTTGATGTCGGCGAGACGGTTGACCGTCTGGTCCTGCGACGAGGTCGTCGAGCCGTTCGACCGCGTGATCGAGGCGAGGCCCGCGCCGACCGAAGCGTTCGAGACGAGCACGCCGTCCACGACGTAGAGCGGATCGCCCTGGCCAAGGATCGACGTCGCGCCGCGGATCTGCACCTGCATGCCGCCGCCCGGAACGCCGGAGTTCTCGGAGATGCGCGCGCCGACGACCTTGCCGGCGAGGTTCCCTTCGATCGACTTCGACGGCGCCTTGGTGATCTCTTCGGCGGACACCGTCGCGATCGCCGTCGAGGCGTTGCGGCGGTCGACCGTCGTCGCCTGACCGGTCACGACGACGCCTTCGAGCTGCAGCACGTCCTTCTCGAGCGAGAAGTCGGCCGTCGAAGCGCCGGCGGCCACACGCACCGACTGGCGCTTGTAACCGATGGTGCGGGCGAGCAGCGTGACGTCGCCGGCCGGAACGCGAAGGCGATATTCGCCCTTTTCGTTCGTACGGGAGCCCATGCTCTGACCGAGGATGGTGACCGTGGCGTCGACGAGGGGCTGCCCTGTACCGATTTCCTTGACGGAACCGGTCACTTCGCGCTGCTGCGCGAAGGCCAGGGAAGGCGCCACCGCGACCAGCAATGCGGCGGCAAAGAGTACGATCCTGCGCACGTAGCCTCCAGAGAATTGGTGGGATGGATACGACCACCCCCTGGCCCGGAGTGGGGGGCAGGGCGGACGTACCGTTCCAGAGTGCCGAGAATGTTCCGCTCAAGTACCCCCTTGAGTCAAGGTCTTGTCACAACTCCCTTTCCAAAAGTCAATCAGGGGAATGGAGGGGGTGGGTCGGTGGTCCGCCCGCACCCGGAGTGACCTTCCCCCTACCCCCCGGCTCCTCCGTGGGCTCGTTCAGACCCCTGCCTCGTCCAATCCTCCGCCTCGTCGTATCTTGCGTGGCGATGATTCTCCTCGACGACATCCACAAGGCCTTCGGGTCCAAGTCCGTGCTCGACGGTTTCACCCTCGAGGTGCGCGAGGGGGAGACGATGGTCATCATCGGCTACTCCGGCACGGGAAAGAGCGTCGCCATCAAGCACATCGTCGGGCTGCTCGAACCCGACAAGGGCCGAGTCTTCGTGGACGGGCTCGAAGTGGCCACCCTGGGCCGCCGCGAGCTCTACGCCCTCCGGTCCCGCATCGGCTACGTCTTCCAGTTCTCCGCCCTCTTCGACTCGATGACCGTGGCGGAGAACGTCGCGATGGGGCTCAAGAAGATGGGTACCCTCACGGCAGCCGAGATCGACGTGCGGGTGCATGAGGCGCTCGAACTGGTCGACCTTCCGGACTCCGGACACATCCTGCCCATCGAGCTCTCGGGCGGCATGCGCAAGCGCGTCGGCATCGCCCGGGCCATCGCGTTGCGTCCGAAGTACCTTCTATATGATGAGCCTACCACCGGTCTCGACCCGGTGACGTCGGCGGTGATCGACGAGATGATGGTGCGCATGCGTGACAAACTGGGGGTCACGAGCATCGTGATCACCCACGACATGCGCAGTGCCTACACGGTCGGCACGCGCATCGCCATGCTCTACGAGGGGCGCGTGCGCTGGGTGGGCACCGTCGACGAGATCAAGAGTACCGAGGATCCGGTGGTCCGGCAGTTCATCGAGGGGCGCGCCTCGCCGGTGCCGGCAGGTCCGCTGGGATGACCACCCGGGAACGCCGCCGCAAGCCGCGCGAGGAGACCTCCGCGGGAGGGGTGGTCTTTCGCCGCGGCGAGGACGGCCCGGTGTTCCTCCTCATCCGCGACAGCTACAGCAACTGGGGATTCCCCAAGGGACACCTCGAAGAGGGCGAGGACCCGGACCGTGCCGCG
>CAIRBD010000511.1 GCA_903876745.1 uncultured Gemmatimonadota bacterium | reverse complement strand
GGAGGGAACGGGGGAGGGGGAGGGGAACTGATGAGGGGGAGGGGGGAGGGCAGAGGGGGCCTCCCCCTTTCACTCCCCCTGAAGCTCTACCCTCGCCACTTGCTCGACTGTCGACGTCGGGACCAGTCGCGTGGCCCACCGATCGAAATCCACGCCGATCCCCACGAAACCCTTCGACACGTCGTGGCCGAGTGCGGCCGCCCGGGCGCGCGCGTCGGCGGTGAGGCGCTCGATGCGCTCCAGGTTCGCGAACACGCCGAACACCGTCGATCCCGAGCCGCTCATGCGGGCGATGCTGGCGCCGAGCATCTCGAGCGTGCCGCGCAGCTCGTGCAGCAGCTCGTGGCGCAGAAAGACATCGGGTTCGAGGTCGTTCACTGCCAACTGCTCCACCACCGACCAGCTCAAGGGCGAGGGGAGCAGCGTGAGATCGGGCGGGTACGGGAGGCTGCCGCGGCGTGCGGCGTGCCAGCCGAAGGCACTTTTGCTGCTCACGCCGAAGTCGGGAAGGAGCAGCCATACATCACGCGTGGGGAGCGGCGGCAGCGCGATCAATCGCTCGCCACGTCCCGTACCGAGCGCGAGGGCGTGTGTGCTCGTGAGATACGGCACGTCGGCGCCAAGGCGGAAGGCGATCCCGGCGAGCGTCTCTTCGGGCATCGGTATGGGCGCGAGTGCATCGAGCGCGCGCAGCACTGCGGCGGCGTCGGCGCTGCCGCCGCCCAGTCCGCCGCCCACAGGGATGTGCTTCGCGATCTCGATGGAGAATCCCTGCAACCACGGCGCGGCGTCGGCGTAGGCGATGGCGGCGCGCCAGGCGAGGTTCTGCTCGACCGGTCCCACCTCCGCGCCGGCGCAATCGAGGGTGCGCCCCGCGCCGCCGACGCGCACGGTCACGTCGTCGGCGAGCGCGATGCGCTGGAAGAGCGTGTTCAGTTGGTGGTAGCCGCTGGGCTCGCGACCGACGATGCGGAGCCAGAGGTTGAGCTTGGCCTGCGCGGCGACGCGCGCCGAACGCACGGTCACGCCTGCGGCGCGGAGCCGGCGCCGCTGAAGTCGCGGAAGTGGAGCTTGAGGCGCGTGAGATACAGCGCGCCGATCACCGTGATGGGGATGTAGCTCAGCACGTGGAAGCCGATCGCCCAGCTCACGGCCTGATCGCTCGCCACGCCGTAGAGGCCGAGCCCGATCTTGCCGGTGGCCTCGAACACGCCGAAGAAGCCCGGCGAGCTCGGCACGGCCACGCCGATGGCGATGATCCCCTGCAGCAGGAGCGAGGCGCTCGCGGGCACGTCGATGCCCAGCGCGCGAAAGCCGAGCCAGAACGCGAACGCGTTGCACAGCCAGTGGAGCACGGTCCAGAAGAACACTTCGCCGAGCAGCCGCGGACTGCGCAGCACGCCGAGTCCCGACGCGAAGCCCTCGAGCAGGTGGCGTCCCTTGGGCGCGAGTCCGGGCATGATGCGGCCGACGGTGCCGTCGTAGATGGCGAACACGCGCGCCGGCGCGGCGACGAGCAGGGCGAGCACGACGAGCACGGTGGCGAGGAACGCCGCCGCGAACCGCATCGAGAGGAGCAGCGCGGTGGAGTCGGCGTTGCGCTGGGCGAACGCCGGGTCGAGCATCGCCAGCACCATCAGCAGGAGCACGATGGTGCCGTCGAACAGCCGGTCGACGGCGAGCGACGCGAAGGCGGCGGTGAACTTCACCGTCGGCTCGGCGCGGGAGAGGGCGAAGGCGCGGGCGAGTTCGCCGGCGCGCGCGGGGGCGACGTTGTTCACCATCATCCCGACGGCGGTGCTCTGCCAGAGCGAGCTGAACGGCAGGCGGCCGGCGACGGGCTCGAGGAGCGCGGCCCAGCGGCGCGCGCGGAGCGGGAAGATGAGCGTGGCGAAGCACGCACTCGCGGCCCAGAGCGCGAGGTTCGAATGCGTGAGCACGCTCCAGATGCGCGTCACGTCCTCGCCGCGGAGCGTCCACCAGAGCAACACGGCACTGATGGCGACGCCGATCGCGCCGCGCCAGCCGAACTTCATGTGATCACTCCGCGGCGGCGAGATCGAGCAGGTCGAACAGCTCCGCCTGCGTGTCGGCGCCGAGCGAGGCGCCGTGGCGGCGCACGCTCTCACCGATCTCGATGGCGCGCCGGAGCGCGGCCGTGCCCCGATACAGCAGATCCTGGATGGGGACGAGGTCGTCCTCATCATCGATGTGCACGGGTTCGCTCAGCGGCTCGTCGTCGAGTTGCGAGAGGCCGGCGATGCCGGCCCCGAGCAGGCTGGAGAGCGCGGCGCCCGAGGGCGCGTCGCTCTCGGGCGTGCCCGTCTCGACGGCGACGACCGCCGGGGCCGTGGCGATGAGATCGGTCGGCTGCCAGTTGTCGGCATGCTCGGGCGCGGTGACGACGGGCTCGGCTGTCGCCTCGTGCCCGAGCAGGGTCGCGAAGCGCGAGGCCATCGCGTCGTCGCCCGGCGCGGTGAGCAGATCGGTCGCGCGCTCGAGTGCCGCGAGGGCGCGACGGTCGAGGAGCGACGCGCCCTCGATGAGCGCCTGCATGGTCATCGCGACGGCCTGTTCGTCGAAGCTCTCGGCGGCGCGCGCGAGGGCGCGCACGGCAACGCGCAGCTCGTGGCCAAGCCGCGACCTGGCGGCCGCGTCGGCGGCGTGGCGCGCGTCGCTGATGAGCCGACGCAGATGTTCGGCGTGGCTCACGACCTCGAGACGGAAGCGCTGCGCCGGCGACGTGGGCGGGTGCGCGGCGGCGTGCACGAGGTGCGGCCCGCCGTCGTTCACATAGAGTGACGCGATGGGGACGACGCGGTCGGTGTCGGCGCTGCCGGCGAGGAGCGCTTCGGCGGCATCGGTGAGGGCGATGACGGACGGCGCGTTGGGGTCGGGATGGCGGCCGGCGTGCAACGCCTGCGCCCCCTCGCGCAGCACGGCGGCGGCGGCGGTGAGGAGCGCCCGCTGCAACTCGCTGGGCGTGGCGTTGCCGAGTTCGAGCGATTTCACGACTTCGTCGGCGGCGGCGACGACTTCGGCGAGCGGCGGAAGGTCGTTCAATGCCGCGACGCCGCGCAGCGCGCGCACGCGACCGATGGCGATGGCGGATTCGCCGCCCCCCGTGCCGGAGCGGGCGATGTGCTCGAGCCCGTCGGCCACGTCGCCGGTCTGCGCGGCGAGAAAGTCGTCGCCGGCGCCGGCGGCGGCCGTGCGGGCGGCGTTCGTCGGGGCGAGCGACTCGAGTTCTGCCGTGCGGGCGGCGGCGCGCTGGTCTTCGGCCGGGCCCCACGTGCGGACGCCGTGCAGCAGGATCTTGAGGTCGTCGACGGCGGCCACG
>CAIRBD010000510.1 GCA_903876745.1 uncultured Gemmatimonadota bacterium | reverse complement strand
CGGGCCGATGGCGCCGCAGTGGGACATCGACGTGCGTTCGTACGAGACGCACGCACGCGTCGTGTACTTCGTGAACGTGTTCTCCGGGCGCGCGAAGGCGCCGTTCGAGAAGGCGATGCAGCGCCAGACGCGCTACGGGCCGCTCATCCGCGGCGCGCTGCGCGAGGGCGGGCTCCCCGAGGACCTCATCTACCTCGCGCTCATCGAGAGCTGGTACGATCCGCACGCGTATTCCAAGGCGGCGGCAGTGGGGATGTGGCAGTTCATGACGCGGACCGCGACCGGAGCGGGGTTGCGCGTCGATTGGTGGGTGGACGAGCGTCGCGACCCCGTGCGCGCCACGCAGGGGGCCGTGCGGCTCCTGCGCGAGCTGAAGGACCGGTTCGGCTCGGTGTATCTCGCGGCCGCGGCGTACGACGGCGGCGACGGACGCATCGCGCGTGGCCTCGCGCAGAACCGCGGCGACATGGCCGGCGTGGAAGGCGACGACCGTTTCTTCTCGCCGAGTTTCACCAGATCGTTGCGGGCCGAGACGCGCGACTACGTGCCGAAGATCATCGCCGCGGCGCTGGTCGGAAAGGAACCGGCGCGGTACGGCGTGACCGTCGATTCGCTGCCGGCGCTCGCGTTCGATTCGGTGCATGTGGAGGGGGGCACGCCACTGGCCGCCGTCGGGAATGCCGCCGGCGCGTCGATGGCGCTGATGAAGGAGCTGAATCCGTTCATCCTGCGCGGTGCGTCGCCGCCGGGCGAGCCGATGTGGGTGCGCGTGCCGCAGGGGAGCGCGCCCGGATTCGACGAACGGTTCGCCGCGCTCGACGCGCCGGAGCAGCACGCGTTCACGCGCGTGGACACGCGGAAGGGCGAGTCGATGGCGTCGGTCGCGAAGAAGCACGGACTCACGGCGCGGCAGCTCGCGTGGTACAACCCCAAGGCGCAGCGCCTGAAGAGCGGGAATCTCGTGACCGGGCAGCGGATCATCGTGCCCACACAGCAGACGGTGTCGGCGGCGCTGGACGTGCCCGATCCGTCGATCGAGCGGTTCCCCAAGCGGGTGAAGCCTTCAGCGAAAAAGCCGGCTGCCAAGAGCGGCGCCTCGGCGGCACAAAAGGCGCCCGCCAAGAAGGGCACCGCGGTGAAGGCGCCGGCGAAAAAGACGACGCCGAAGCCAGCGAACTGAGCACACGACGAAGGGCCCGCGACGATCCGCGGGCCCTTCGTGTTAGCGGGCGCTGCCTCGCCGCACGCGGTACGTGCCGCTCTTGCCGCCCGTCTTCTCGAGCAGTCGCACGCGGCCGATCACCATGCTTTTGTCGAGCGCCTTGGCCATGTCGTACACTGTCAACAGTGCGACGCTCACGGCGACGAGCGCTTCCATCTCGACGCCAGTCGGCGCGACGGTGGCGACGGTCGCCTCGACGCGCACGCCGGGGAGTTTGGCGTCGAGCGTGAGCGCGACCTGCACGTCGGTGAGCGGGAGCGGATGGCAGAGCGGGATCGTGTCGGCGGTGCGCTTCGCGGCCTGGATGCCGGCGAGTCGCGCGACGGCGAGCACGTCACCCTTCTTCACGCGGTTGGCCTTCACCGCACGAAAGGCGGTGGCGCTCATCGTGATGCGTCCCTCGGCGATGGCGCGGCGCACGGTCGGCGCCTTGGCGCTGACGTCCACCATGGTGGCGGCGCCGGCGTCGTCGACGTGCGAGAGCTTGGTCTTCTTCGGCGGTGGGCGGCGCTTGGCGGCGGTCACGAGGCGTTCCCGGCGAGATGCTGGAGGAGATCCGCCGTCACGAGCTGGGGGATGGCGTTCCCCTCCGCGGCGCGCTTGGCGTTCTCGACGGCGACGACCGCCCGCGCCGCACACAGCGCGCGCGCCTCGTCGCCGCGGGCGGCGG
>CAIRBD010000509.1 GCA_903876745.1 uncultured Gemmatimonadota bacterium | reverse complement strand
TCGAAGCGGTCGGCGTATGCGCCGCTCTGCACGGCATCCATGCGGTATCGCGCACCGCCGAACCCGACGTGCGAACCCGCGACGTCGCGGCTCGCCGTCGCGCGACTGCGGCGCTGCGTGCGACCGGTGTTGAACGGCGGGTCGATATAGATGAGATCGAAGGCGCCGGCGCGGAGGCCGCGCAGTACGCCCAGATTCTCGCCGTGGTGGACGGTGATCACGTGCGCAAGATAGCGGACGCGCCCCTCGCCCGTTGATTCCCGGCGTTCAAGCGGGGACATTGCAGGGTCCCCATACATCGGTCCTTTTGGAGGCACCCGCGATGCATTCGCACCGCGCGGCGTTCGCCGTCGCGCTTCTCGCCGTCCTCGTCGCGCCGCTGCAGGCGCAACGCAGCAAGCGCCCCGTGACGACCGCTCCGGCGCCGCCAGCCGCCGTAGCGCGGCTGAACGTGCTCGTGGAAGCCTTCACGCTCCCCAACGGGCTCCGCGTGGTGCTCTCGCGCGACACGACGGCGCCCACCGTGGGCGTGGGGGTCTACTACAAAGTCGGATTCCGCACCGAACCCCGCGACCGCACCGGCTTCGCGCACCTCTTCGAACACCTGATGTTCCAGGGCTCGAAGAACCTCGGCAAGCTGCAGTTCGTGAAGCTCATCGAGAACAACGGGGGCATCCTCAACGGATCCACCCGCTTCGACTTCACCAACTACTACGAAGTCGTTCCGTCGCACGTGCTCGAGCCCATCCTCTGGGCCGAGGCCGACCGCATGCGCGGGCTCGCCATCGATCAGTCGAACCTCGACAACCAGCGCGACGTCGTGAAGAACGAAGTGCGCGTGAACGTGACGAACCAGCCGTACGGCAGTTTCCCGTGGATCGACCTGCCGATGACGGCGAACACGAACTGGGCCAACGCGCACGATTTCTACGGCGACTTCAAGGACCTCGACGCGGCGACACTCGAGAACGCCACCGCGTTCTTCCGCACGTACTACGCCCCCAACAACGCCGCGCTAGCCGTCGTCGGTGATTTCGATCCCGCGCAGGCACGCGCCTGGATCGCGAAGTACTTCGCCGACATCCCGCGCAGCGACGCGCCTTCGCCGCCCGACGTGATGGAGCCGCGCCAATCGGTGGAACGCCGGCACTCCCGCGTCGATTCGCTCGCCAACCGCCCAGCCCTCGGCGTGGCGTGGCACGTGCCACCGCGATGGACCGCGGAGTGGTTCGCGTTCGGCATCATCGACCAGATCCTCGCCCAGGGGCGCGACAGCCGCCTCGTGGACAAGCTCGTGCTCCAGAAATCGCTCACCGGCGACGTCTCGGCCGGCATCAACTGGGGCCTCGGCAATCAGTTCAACTACGAGGGGCCGATGCTGTGGGAGCTGAGCATGTACCACGACGTCGGCACGCCGGCGCAGGCGCTGCTCGACGCGATCGACCAGGAGGTCGAACTGCTCCGCACCCGCCTCGTGGATGCGCCGACACTCGCCCGCGCCAAGACCAAGATGCGCTCCCAACTCTACGACGCGGTGGACGGACAGAGCGGACTCGGCAAGCTCGACCTGCTCGCCAGCTTCGCGTTGTTCGACGGCGATCCGGCACGACTGAACGCGGTCGAGAAGAACTTCGACGCCGTGAGCCCGGCCTTGATCCTCAGCACCGCGAAAGAGTGGCTGCGCCGCGAGAACCGCACGGTGTACACGATCGTGCCCGGCGCGAAGACGCCCGGAGGTGCCCCGTGACCGCCTCCACCATGCCGCGCCGCGACGCGCCGCGGCCGGCGCGGTGCTCGTCGCACGCCGGCATTGGCGCCATCGCGCTGCTGCTCCTCTGCAGCTTCGCCGCCCCGGTCGCCGCGCAGGACGCCGCACGGCAGGCGCCGCCCGCCGCCGGCGCGCCCAAGCCCTTCCGTCTGTCCGAGCACCGCACCTTCACGCTCCGCAACGGCATGCAGGTCACGCTCGTGCACTACGGCACGGTGCCGAAGGCCGTCGTGTCGCTCTCGCTCGAGACCGGCACCATCGACGAGCCGCCGTTCGGGCCCGGACTTGCCGGGCTGACGATGGATCTGCTGCTCGAAGGCACCGTGGCGCGGAGTGCGCAGGACATCTCGCGCGAAGCCGCCGAGATGGGCGGCAGCGTCGGCACCACCGCGGGCGCCGTGCTCTCCGACGTCGGCGGCGAGGTGCTCAGCGTGAACACGCCCCGCTTCGTGAAACTCATCTCCGACGTGGTGCGCCATCCGAGCTTCGATAAGCCGTCCTTCGAACGCGTGCGCCAGAACGCCCAGCGAAACCTCGCGATGACGCTGCAGCAGGCCGGCGACATCGCACGGCAACGCTGGCGCGCCGTGATGTTCCCGGGGCATCCGTTCGGCCGCCCGTATTCCACCGAAGCCACCCTCGCGGCCCTCACGATGGGGCACGCGCGCAACTTCTTCGACGACAACTTCGGGGCGAGCCGAGCGCATCTGTACGTGAGCGGCGTCTTCGACGACGCGGCCGTGGAACAGGCGGCCCGCGACGCGTTCACGGACTGGGATTCCGGCTCGCCGGCCAAGGACCGTCCGGTCACCGGCGCCACCGCGCCGCAGGTGGACCTCGTCGACCGCCCCGACGCGCCGCAGAGCACCATCTGGATCGGCAAGACGGTGATCGGGCCGACGAACCCGGACTTCGCCAGGCTCGAGGTGACCGACGCGCTGCTCGGCGGAGCGTTCGGGTCGCGCATCACATCCAACATCCGCGAGGACAAGGGCTACACGTACTCGCCCTACTCCACGCTGTGGAGCCATCGCGGCGCCGCATACTGGGTGGAGATCGCCGATGTCACCACCAAGGACACGGGGAACTCCCTCAGGGAGATCATCGGCGAGATCGAACGCCTCCGGCGCTCCGCGCCGTCCGACGCCGAACTGGATGGCATCAAGCAGTCGCTGATCGGACTATTCGTCATCCGCAACAGTTCACGCAGCGGCGTGGTCGCCCAGCTCTCGAACCTCGCCGAGCAGCGACTCGCCGAGGACTACCTCACCGGCTACGTGCAGCGCGTGATGGCGGTGACTCCCGCCGACGTGCGCCGCATGGCCGTGGAGCATCTCGATCCCGCCCGCATGACGATCACCGTGGTCGGCGACAAGAAGACCGTCGAGCCCCAGCTTGCGCCGTACCGGACGGTGGTGCCGTAGCTCTCGCGCTCACCAGTCGCCGGTGCCATGATTCAGCGCTCGATGGGGCGTCGGGCGTAACTGTCCGGCGCCCTGTCGCCATCTGTGACCCGTCTCCCGTTCCGCGAGGACGTTCGATGCGTACGCGTCTCACCCCCGCCCTGCTCGCGCTGGCCTTCCCGATGCTTCTCGCGGCCCAAGGGGCCGCTACCGTGAACGTGACGGCCAACGTCGCGCCACAGACGCCGCCCGCGGCGCGGTCGATGGTCGACCGCTACACCCGCGCCGAGCAGATGCTGCCGTGGAACACCGGCCGTCTCGTGTTCGGCGACGCCGTGCAGCCGCAGTGGTACAAGGACGGCACCCGCTTCTGGTTCCGCAACAAGACCAAGAACGGCGCCGACTTCCTGTTCGTCGACGCCACCACCAACACCGTGCGCCCGCTGTTCGACAACGCGCGCCTCGCCGCCGCCATCACCACGGCGACCGACACGAGCTACGACGGCAACAAGCTCCCCTTCCAGACGTTCCGCTTCGCCAAGGACAACGAGGACGAGCGAAACATCGAGTTCCGCGCGGGCCGCAAGCGCCTGACCTGCGACATCACGGCCTATACCTGCGTCGCCGGCGACACGATCCCCAACGAGACGCCCTTCGTGCTCTCGCCCGACAAGAAGTGGGAAGCGTTCGTGATGAAGTACAACGTGTACGTGCGCCCGCGGCACGGCGGTGACACCACGCAGCTCACCACCGACGGCGTGCAGGGATGGGGCTACGCGCAGGGCGATCCCACGCCGCAGCAGTTGCTCGCGCCGCGCCCCGGGCTGCGCCGCCCGCAGATCCAGTGGGCCCCCGACTCCAAACGCATGCTCGTGGCGCGCCAGGACACCCGCGGCGTGGGCACCATGCCCTACATCAGCTACACGTCGCAGCGCCCGCGCGCCTTCACACAGCCGTACGCCCTGCCGGGCGACTCCATCATCCCGGTACCGGGCGCGCACATCCTCGACCGCACGACAAAGAGCAACGTGCGCGTCGAGATCCCGGTGAAGGTCGGCTCGCTCAGCACGGGCAACTCGCTCCGTGACTCCGTGTGGACCGAGGGCTCCGACAAGGTGAAGCTGCTCGGCACCACCCGCGCCTCCAAGAGTGCCTACCTCTGGCAGGTGGACGCGGCCACGGGCAAGGCCACGCTGCTCGCCCGCGACACCACGAAGACCTACGTCGAGACGTCGCCGCCCACCGACCCCACCAGCTGGTACGTCACCAAGGACGGGCAGGACGTCATCTGGTGGTCGGAGCGCGACGGCTGGGGCCATCTCTACCGGCTCGGCCCCGACGGCAAGGTGAAGAACCAGATCACGAGCGGCCCGTGGCAGGTGGGGAAGGTCGTGAACGTGGACGAGAAGCTCAAACAGATCTGGTTCACGGCGCGCGGCCGTGAGAACGACCACTTCCTGTATTATCAGGCGCTCTACCGCGTGGACTTCGACGGCTCGATGCTCACCCTCCTCACGCCGGAGGACGCGTACCACGACGTGGACGTGAGCCCGAGCGGCAAGGTGCTCATCGACCGCATGAGCCGCATCGAGAAGGCCCCCACCACCGTGCTGCGCGATCTCGCCACGGGCAAGATCATCAACACGATCGCCAAAGGCGACGTGAGCCAACTCACCGCCATCGGCTGGAAGCCGGCGCAGACGTTCGTCGCCAAGGCCCGCGACGGCGTGACCGACATCTATGGCGTGCTGTACCTGCCGCCGAACATGGACCCCAGCAAGAAGTACCCGATCATCTCGAACATCTATCCCGGCCCGCAGGTGGGCTCGGTGGGCGCGTGGACCTTCAAGGGCGGCGGTGAGGCGTTCTCGCTCACCGAGCTCGGCTTCGTCGTCGTGCAGATCGACCACCTCGGCACGCCGAACCGCTCGAAGAGCTTCCACGACAGCTACTACGGCAACTTCATCGACAACGGCCTCCCCGATCACGTGACGGTGATCAAGCAGCTCGCCGCGCAATATCCGTTCATCGACATCGACCGCGTGGGCATCTTCGGCCACTCGGGCGGCGGCTTCGCGAGCACCGACGCGATGTTCCGCTTCCCCGACTTCTTCAAGGTCGCGGTGAGCGGCTCGGGCAACCACGACAACCGCAGCTACAACATCTACTGGGCCGAGAAGTATCAGGGCCTCTTGAAGAAAGACACGGTACGCAAGGGCGAGGACAACTTCACGGCGTCGGCCAACAAGACGTATGCGGCCAATCTGAAGGGCAAGCTCCTGCTCATGCACGGCGACATGGACGACAACGTGCATCCGGCGATGACGGTGCAGCTCATCGACGAACTCACCAAGGCGAACAAGGCATACGACCTCGTGTGGGCGCCGAACCGGCCGCACTCGCTCAACGAGCCGTACTTCATCCGCCGTCGCTGGGACTACTTCGTGACGTGGCTCGCGGGCGGCAAGCCGCCGGAGAACTACAAGATCACGCCGCCCGACGGTTCGCAGGGCGCCGGCGACGGGAACACGCCGGACGATCCGGATGATCCGGATGTGCCTCAGATGTAAGTAGAGAGGAACGGCAACCGCTTTGCCGCGGATCACGCGGAGCGGTGCGGGTCGGTCGGGCCCGAATCGACTGCCCACGCGCGGCAAGGGAAACTCGCGGAG
>CAIRBD010000508.1 GCA_903876745.1 uncultured Gemmatimonadota bacterium | reverse complement strand
TGCGGCACGTCGTAGTTGATGACGTGCGTGATGCCCGAGATGTCGAGCCCGCGCTGCGCGATGTCGGTCGCCACGAGCACGCGCACCTTGCCGCTCTTGAAGTCGTCGAGCGCGGCCGTGCGCTGCCCCTGCGTCTTGTCGGCGTGCATCGCCGTGGCCGAGATCTCTTCCTTCTCGAGGTGCTTCACCACGCGATCGGCACCGTGCTTGGTGCGCGTGAACACAAGCACCGAATCCATCGCCTTGGTCTTCAGCAGCTCCGCGAGCAGCGCGCTCTTCTTGTCCTTGGGGCACGGATACACGAAGTGCTGCACCGTGAGCGCCGCGCCGGAGCGCCGTCCCACCTGCACCACCACCGGCTTGCGCAGATACTTGCGCGCGAGCGCCTCCACCTCGGGGGGCATCGTCGCGCTGAACAGCAGCGTCTGCCGGTACGGGTGCACCTGCGCCACGATGCGGTTGATCTGCGGCGCGAAGCCCATGTCGAGCATCCGGTCCGCCTCGTCGAGCACGAGCACCTCGAGTTCCTCGAACGACACGTTCTGCTTCTCGAGATGGTCGAGCAGGCGTCCCGGCGTCGCCACCACCACGTCCACGCCGTCGCGCAGCGCCTTGGTCTGCGGCTCGTAGCCCACGCCGCCGTACACCGACTGCACGCCGAGCCCCGAATGCACACCGTACTTCTGGAAACTCTCCTCCACCTGCACGCAGAGTTCGCGCGTGGGCGTGAGGATGAGCGCGCGCGTACGGCGCGGCCCGTCGAGCAGCCGCTCGATGATCGGGATCGTGAACGCGGCCGTCTTCCCCGTGCCCGTCTGCGCGAGTCCGATGAGGTCGCGCCCCTTGAGGGCGAGCGGTACCGCCTGCTCCTGGATCGGCGTGGGATGCTTGTAGCCCGCGTCGTGCAGCGCGCGCAGCATCGGCTCGGACAATCCCAAGTCGGCGAACGAGGTACCGACCGTCGCCGCTTCGGCCGCGGCGAGCGAATGCTCGGCCACCGATTCGGCCACCGACGCCACCATCACGGGAGCATCCGCGGACTTCGCCGCGACGGAAGCCTCGAGACTCTCCGGCGCGACGCGCGCCACGGGAGTTTTGGCACGACCGGCGCGTGTGGTCGCGCCGCGCGCGGGCGCGGATTTCCTGACTGTCATCTCGACTCGTGTGTTGGCTGCGATGAGCCAATGTCTCCGCGAGTCGGAGCATCGGCCCGGCAGGACCCGTCGGCGCCGGTGACGCCGCGCGGCATATCCCGCACGGGAAAGCTACGCCCCGCCGGCTCCTAAAGCGAACAACGGTCCACGGTCCACCGGCGATCCGGCATCCGGCCCGCGCCGTCTCCGTCTCACGGGCCCTGCTCTCGCAGGAACCGCACTAACTGGCGGTTCACGAACTCGGGCACTTCCTCCATCACCACGTGCCCGCCGCCTTCGATCCACTCCAGTCGAGCGCGCGGCATCGCCGCGACGAGCCGCTGCGCGTGCACGGGGCGCACCGTCGCGTCCGCCGTGCCGAACACCACCATCGTGGGCGTGTCGAACCGCGAGAGCGCATGCTCGTCGTGCGGTGTCCAGTCGAACTCGGCCAGCATCTGCAGCTGCGCGCGCACCACATCGGGGAACTGCGTGGGCGCCCAGTACTCGTCGGTATCGCGTTCCGTGAACCATCCGAGCTTGCCGTGCACACGGCGCTGGATGAAGTCCACCATCTCACGCGTCACCAGCAACGAGGGGAGCGCACCGGGCAGACGCGGGATGAACTGCGCGAACGCCGTGGCCGGTGCGATGTCGCCGAACCCCGCCGGCCCATACAGCGCGAGCCGCGGCACGCGATGCGGCGAGCGCCGGGCGAACTCCAACGCGAGACGCCCGCCCATCGACTGCGCGGCGATCGGCGCCGCGTCGAGGCCGAGCGCATCCAGGAGGAGCCCCACGCGCGTCGCCATCGCGTCGAGCGAATAGCTCCCGGGCGCAGTCGGCGCATCGCTCAGCCCGCACCCCGGCAGGTCGACCGCGAACACGCGAAAGCCCTCTGCCGCGAGCGCGGGGATCGTATGCCGCCACAGGTACGCCGAGATGGCCCAGCCGTGCAGCAACAGCACCGGAGGTCCGTCCATCGGGCCCGCGGCAAGCACGCGCAACGTCACGTCGTCGGAAAGCGCGACGCGCGACACCATGATGTCGGGATGCCCCGCCGGATACCACTCGGCGGGAAGGAGGCGCTGGCGCGGAGCCACGGAGCGACCGGGGGCGAAGGGCTGACGAAGGTGAACCGCGGGGCGCGGACGAGCGCGCCCCGCAGCGATCACACGAGAGTGATGCCCCGGCCGAGCAGACGGGCGATGAGCCCGATGCGCAGCGTGATGTCGGCCCACCGCTCCTCGCCGCCGTGCGCGGGTTCGAGCGGGTAGGTGGCCCACACCCACGGCGTGGAACTCTTGGGCATCGCCAGTCCCTTGTGCGGATGCCACACGCCGTCGCGACCGCAATCGTCGACGAACCGGTCGTACATCTTGAGCCAGTTCTCGTTGCGCTTCAGGAACCCGAGGCGCGCCATCAACTCGAGCCACGCGATCGCGGCCGGCACGTCGTCCTCCACCGCGTTGCGGTGCGGCAGACGGTCGCCCAGCACCGCACTCACGATGGGGACGATGCGCTTCCCCGCGAGCTGCAACGGCTCCTGGCGCGGCAACGGTCGCGTCATCCACCGATACAGCAGCTCCATCTTGTCGTGATGTTCGAGGCGGAACAGCGGCATGTACGAGATCATCTGGAGCGCATAGATCGAGGGCGGGAACGCCTCGGGTGAGAGCACCTGCTGGTTCCCGACCCGCACCCACGGCTTCTCAGCGACCGGCGACCGGAGGAACTCTCCCAAGCGGTCGATCGTGCGCCGCGCGGCACCGCGCAGCCGGGGGTCGCCCTCGTAGCCCGCCTGCGCGAGCACGGCGCCGGCCGCCTCACGCAGCGTCTGGCGGGCCTTCCCGAACGACTCGTCGTCCATCGGTTGCCCCTTGGACGAGAACTTCTGGGCATACTCGAAGAGCAGCGTCGGATCGTCATCCTCGGCAAGCAGGCGAAAGAGGATACGCCGGGCGTGGTAGATCGGGGGCGAATCGCGGTCCCATCCGTTCTCAAGCAGGCGGTGCACGGCATGCACCGTCCCGACGCCCTCGAACCCGTCCGACCGCATGTTCGGCACGGTGAGCATGGCGCCATTCCAGGTCCCGTCGGCCGACTGCGCCAGCGCGAGTTCGAGCGCCCCCCGCGAGCAGTACGGAAGGTGCTTCACATCCGGAGAAATCTTGTCTCCGAGCCTAGCTACGTCGATGATGGCTCTGTACTGAATCGATGGTGACGCGTTATCGAGCAACCATCCGAGCGGAAAGCGTACCGGCTCTGGGGCTGCGGGTGCCGGGGGAAACACCGGCGGCGTCGGAACAATCGGTAGCGTCAAGAAAGACGGCCTTTGCAAAGTGTTGTCGTATATCCACTTGCGACCCTGCTCACGATCCCGGGCCACAGCGCGCACGGCGATAGGCCTTCAACGGACTATACGATACAGTTTTTCATCGTTTCCGCTAGAGTAAACAACTAGAAATAACAGCGGTTTCGTGCGAAATGACCGCATCGCGAGCTTGTCGGGCCCCTACCACCTCACGATCTTGGGCGCATGAGAGGCGAGTTCATCGATCTGGAGGGACGCCGGCTGTATTACTACGCCGCGGGAACACGCGGCATCGGCGAACCGGTGCTCTTCCTGCATGGCGCGGCCGCGTCCTCGCACCTCTGGAATGCCGTCGTCCCACTGATGCCGGCCGGACACCGGCTGATCGTGGCCGACCTGCTTGGCTGCGGCCGTAGTGATCGCGCCGGTGACGACGCGCTCACGGCGGCGGCACACGCCGGCCGGGCGCTCGCTCTGCTGGATGACCTGCGCGTGGATCGCGCCTGTGTGGTGGGGCACGCGGCCGGAGGCGCCGTGGCCACCGCCCTCGCGCTCGCCGCGCCGGACCGTGTGAGCCGTCTCACACTCGTCAGCGCCACGACCCTCGGCGCCTGGCCGCGCCGCGCCGCGCCCGCGGCCCGTGCCCTCGCCGCGACGCCGGCCGGCCGTCTGCTCGGCGCCCCGCTGCTCGCGGGGCTCGTACACGGCGCGCTGTTGCGCGGCTTCGCCGACCGCGAGATCGGTCGGCACGCCCTCGACCAGTTCCTCCTTCCTTTCACGCAGCGACTCGGCGTGGACTCGCTCGTGGCACAACTCCGGGCGATGAGCGATGTGAGCGGGGCCGCGCTCGGAGCGCGCCTCGGCGCGCTCCGCCAACCGACGAGCGTCATCTGGGGCGCGCGCGACCCGTGGCTCTCCACGGCCACCGGCGCGCGACTGGCGGCGGCGATCCCGGGGGCGACGTTCGAGGTGATCCCCGACGCGCGGCACTACACGCCGCTCGACGCGCCGGAACAGATCGCGGCATGCATCGCCGCCCTGCTGCGGCGCTGAGCGACTTCGCGACGGGCGACGGCGCGCGCGAACCCGGCGACGGCGCGACCCACCGCGCCACGAACGGCTAGAGTTTCCGCACCTCGTTCGCCGCCTCGATCACGCGTCCGATGTCGTTCGACAACGCGCGCGCTTCCTGCG
>CAIRBD010000507.1 GCA_903876745.1 uncultured Gemmatimonadota bacterium | reverse complement strand
GGCATGATGATGTCGGTGAGGATCGCGTGGAACTTGTCCTTCTCCACCAACTTGAGCGCATCGCGCGCGTTGTCGGCGAGGGCCACGGAGAATCCGTGCCGCTCAAGCAACAGGCCAAGGACGCGCAGCACCGCCTGCTCGTCGTCGATGACGAGCACGCGGCGGCCGGTGGCGTTCACGGGTCGAGCGATCGGTGCGGTGGTCATTCCTAATTATCGGTCATAGTTGAGGATCGGCGCCAGCCACCGTTCAGTTTCGGACACCGGCAGCCCCTTCCGCCGGGCATAGTCCTCGACCTGGTCGCGCTCGATCTTCCCCACCCCGAAGTACCGCGATTCCGGGCGCCAGAAGTAGTAGCCGCTCACCGCCGCCGTGGGGGTCATCGCGAAGCTCTCCGTGAGCTGGATGCCGGCCCGGTTGGTCGCGTCGAGCACCTCGAACAGCGTCTTCTTCTCGGTGTGGTCGGGGCAGGCGGGGTACCCCGGCGCGGGGCGGATCCCCTGATACTGCTCCCGAATGAGCTCGGCGTTCCCGAGCGCCTCGTTCGGGGCGTACCCCCAGAGTTCGTGCCGTACCCTCTCATGCAATCGCTCGGCGAACGCCTCGGCCAGGCGGTCGGCCAGTGCCTTGAGGAGGATGGCCGAGTAGTCGTCGTGCACCGATTCGAACGCCGCCACCCGATCGTCGAGCCCGATGCCGGTGGTCACGGCGAACATCCCCATCCAGTCGCGCATTCCACTGGCGGCCGGCGCGACGAAGTCGGCGAGCGCGAAGTTCGCGCCGTTGGTCTTCACCATCTGCTGGCGGATGGTGTGGATGGTGGCTACGGGCTCGGTTCCTCCGGCCGCGCTGAACAGCGTGATGTCTTCGGCGCCGTTGGAGTTGGCCGGGAGGAACCCGACCACGGCGCGGGCGTGCAGCCACTGCTCCTCGACGATGCGGTGCAGCATCGCCTGTGCATCGGCAAAGAGCGAAGTCGCCGCGGCCCCAACAGTCGGGTCGGCAAGGATGTCCGGATAGTGCCCCGCGAGTTCCCACGCCTGGAAGAACGGGGTCCAGTCGATGCGCGGCACGAGCTCGCGCAGCGGGAAGTCGTCGAACGTGCGCACGCCCGTGAACGACGGCGCGGGCACGGGCACGGTGAGGTCGATCGCGGCGCGATTCGCACGCGCCTCCGCGAACGACTGGCGCTTCACGTCCTTCTGCCGGTCGGCGCGGGCCTGCCGCACGTCGGTGTATTCGCTGCGCGTGTCGCGCACGAAGTCGTCGCGCTGCGTCGCGCTCAGCAGCGCGCCCGCCACGCCCACGGCGCGCGAGGCGTCGTGCACGTAGACGACCGGCCCCGAATAGTTCGGCTCGATCTTCACCGCCGTGTGCACCTTGCTCGTCGTGGCGCCGCCGATGAGCAGCGGGATGGTGAAGCCCTCGCGCTCCATCTCCGCGGCCACGAACGCCATCTCCTCGAGACTCGGCGTGATGAGCCCGCTCAGCCCGATGATGTCGGCGTTGGCGTCGCGCGCCACCTCGAGGATCTTGGCGCACGGGGTCATCACGCCGAGGTCGATCACGTCGTAGTCGTTGCACTGGAGCACGACGCCCACGATGTTCTTGCCGATGTCGTGCACGTCGCCTTTGACGGTGGCCATGACGATGCGCCCCTTGGCTTTGTGCTGCGCGCCGCCCGAGGCGATGCGCTCGGCCTCGATGTACG
>CAIRBD010000506.1 GCA_903876745.1 uncultured Gemmatimonadota bacterium | reverse complement strand
GGAGGTGCGGCGCGCGGTCGGCATCATTACGGTGCGACCAGCGTGAACGTCACGCCGAGGCTGTAGGCGCCGGGCTGATCCTTCGTGATGTCGTAGCCGGCCTTGTAGGTGACGAGCGCGGACGCGCTGACCGCAGTGGCCGAACCACTGGCGATATCGGTGGGCGTGGTCGTCAGCGTGGAGTACGCACCGGAACCGACCTTCCAGGACACGTCGCCGGCCGGCTTCGCGTAGCTGGCAGCGCCGGTGATCGACGTGTGCGTGAACGTCGAGGCATTGGCGTTGACCTGCACGCGATAGGCGCGGTTCGACTTCACGGTGAAGCTCGGGCCCGTCGTCTCCTTGGTGACCAGACCGCTGCCGTCGAACTCGGTGACGGCGGCCGGCGCGGCCAGCGTGACCGACGTTCCATCGAGCGTGAGGTTCATGAGCGACGGCATCGTCATGCTGAACGTCGTGCCGACGGTGCAGTTCACGGCGGAACCCGACGTGCTCGAGATGTTGCAGCTCTGCGCCGAAGCCGACGCGCTGGTGAACGTGATCGCGGCGATCGCGGCGATGGAGAGGAAACGCTTCATGAGACGGGACTCCTGGATGGGTTGACTGGCCTGCGGTGAGTGGCGCGCGGTTTGAGGCCGCTTCCGAGAACTGCATATGGAAGGTTCGTGCCACACGGTCGCGATTCGAGGAATATCGTCACATTTCAGGTGCCTACTTCACTCCGAATGATGGAACCGTCACACTTGGTGCACGAAATAGACACTTATTGCCTATTGACCATCACTTTTCATACAGCAGCGACAGGGCATGTCATATTTCGTGCATCTGCATTGTGCGGCAGGAGGCGCGTTCCACCGTCGGCGCGCCTCGGTGTGCGATCGGCGTGACGCTTCCTTATAGAAGAAGCAGCGCGCGGTCGGCGGTGAACGTCGCGTCAGCGCTCTCACGCGTGGCGCGCATCATCGCGCCGCACGCCACGAACGTCTCACGGAGCGCACAACGCCCGTCGCGTCGGCGCGCATGACATTCGTTTCTTTCGACGGCAGTCGTCGCAACACCGTCGCGTGCGGCGACGGTGTGATCGGCTGGCCGAGCCTCTATACCGGTGGGAGCGGCGCGCAGCGCTCGCGCACCGCGAGCGCGAGGAGCCGGGCGCGTTCGTTCTCGACGGAGTCGCCGTGCAGCGCCGTCGGCACGCGGCCGGTCGTGTCGAAGCTGTACCTCAGGACCGGCGTTCCCTGCACGAACAGTAGCTTGATCCGCTGCTCGCCATCCAGGCCGAGCGTGATCGTGCGCTTCGGCGTGCGCGTCTCGACGTTGAACAGCTGCCGCACGCCGCGCCGCTTGGGATCGTTGGTCTCTCGCGAGTCGGGGATGATCGTGCAGTGCGCACCAGACTCCGGCAGCGAGAGAAGCAGCGGCACGTCGCGCCGCGCGCGACTCGCCGACTGTGCGGACAATGTGTCCGTGTCGAACGCGCCGACGAGCAGCACCGCGACGAACACGCGGACGATCACGTCCCTACTTCGCCAGCTCACGACCTTTCCAGTTCCACCACTTCAGCAACTCGGGGTCGGGGGTGTGCGTGCGCGACGCATACACCGCACAGCGGAACGTGTAGAGCACGCACGGGTCCTGTCGTTCACCGGTGAGTGCGCACAGGTCGTCGTACAGTTTCTGCGGATTGCGCCGCGCGAGGTCGCGGATGGATCGCACGCCGAGCGAGCGGAGGTCGGCGGCGATGCTGGGCCCGACGGCGGGCAGGTCCTGCAGTTCGTCGCGCGCGCGTTTGGCTTTCGCGGGCATCGGTTCGCTCCCGTGTCGATGCGTGTGCCTCCAAGATGCGGACCAGCCGTCACGGCACGCCAGAGCGTGCAGGTCCGCGGCTTCTTTGCGCGCGGACGGTCGGGCGCGGGGCACTCGCTTCGCCGGGCCTGCTGCTTACACGCCACGAGACTCGCGCCTCTCGGCGCGAGTCTCTCGCTACGCAGCGAGCCCGTCTGCGCGAGCGCCCCGCGCCCTCCCTGCAGCGAACCGTGGCTTCCCGACCTTCCGCGCACCAGTCCCACCCACGCACGAGGCGGGAACGAAACCCCGTTGCGGCCCACGCACCCGCGCACGCACCTTGAGACGACTCGTGCAAGCTCCCCTCCTCCGCCACGTGCCCATGCGCCTGCCGCTTCGATTCGCCTTCGCTGCCACGCTCATCGCCACGCCGCTCGCCGCGCAGCAGCGCCCCGAAGCCCTCTGGTACTCCGTCGGCTCCGAGGAGAGCACGCAGGCGTTCCTCGCGCACGCAGACAAGATCTCCATCGTCTCGCCGCAGACGTACTTCGTGGACAGCACCGGCACCGTCTCGGGCGGCATCGACAAGCGGCTCGTCGATGCCGCGCGCGCCAAGGGCGTGAAGATCATCCCGCTCGTGATGAACCCCGGGTTCGACCAGCCCACGATGCACCGCATCCTCGTGCATCCCGACGCGCGGCGGCGCGCCATCCGCAGCATCACGGCGCTCTGCCGCGAGAACGGGTTCGACGGCATCCAGTTCGACTTCGAGAACATCCACATCGGCGACCGCGACGCGTTCACGTCGTTCACGCGCGAGACGGCCGACTCGCTGCACGCCGTGAAGTGCACGCTGTCGGCGGCGGTCGTGCCGCGCACCGGCGACCTCGCGGGGCCCACGCCGTATCACGCCTGGATCTACAACAACTGGCGCGGCGCGTACGACCTCAAGGCGCTCGGCGAGATCCTCGACTTCATGTCGTACATGACGTACGCACAGCACACCGGCGGCTCCACGCCCGGGCCCGTCGCCGGATTCGAGTGGATGGAGCGCTCCCTCAAGTTCGCGCTCGCCGCGGGCGTGCCGCCGCAGAAGATCTCACTCGTCCTCGACGCGTACTCCGACTGGTGGTTCCCCACCTACGACGTGAAGAACGGTGCGCACACCACGGGGCGCGATGTCAGCTATAGGACCGCGATGGGCGTTCTCACGCGCAGTGCCGTCACGCCCACCTGGGACGACCGGCAGAAGATGTACTTCGCCATGTGGGAGGAGGACGGCGTGTTCCAGCACGTCTTCGTCGAGGACGCGCGGTCGTTCGAGGCAAAACTCGCGCTCGTGAAGCAGTACGGGCTGCGCGGCTATTCCGTGTGGGTGCTCGGTCTCGAAGACCCGGCGCTCTGGGCCAAGCGCTGAACGGCAGTCGCCTCAGAGCATCAACTCCAGATCGTTGCTGCGCGCCGTGAAGCCGGCGCGCTCGTAGAAGCCGAGCGCTTCCACCGTCGAGTGTAGACGCACGCGCCCCAAGTCGCGCGCGCGCGCGTCGGCGAGCGCCGCCTGCAACAGGGCGCGCCCCACGCCGCGCCACCGCCATTCGGGCGCCACGTGCAATTGCGCAAGGTAGCCCTCACTCGGCGAGCGGTTCTGCAACGAGGGGAGCCGGTCCACGTGAAGCAGCACCGTCGAGCCGACCGGCACACCTTCCGCGTCTACGGCGAGCCACGCGCCCGCACGGCCCTCGGCGAGCAGCCGCGCGATCGTGCGTTCGGTCGACGCCGCCAACTCCGCGGAGCCCGGCGGTGCGTCACCGTCGCCGGCGAGCAGTTGTAGCCGCTGCGCGGCAATGTTCGGCGCGTCAGCCGGCGTGGCCGCGCGCACACTGAACGCGAAAGCGCTGGGCGCGTGCATCAGAGGCTCCTTACATTCAGGCATGTTCGGGAACGTCGCGGGATGGGTCCAAACATACGGCGTTCGCTTCGCGCGGCCAGCGCGACGCGTCGCCCTCGTGTGCGCCATTGCCGGGCTGGCGCCGAGCTGCCGCTCGCAGCCCGTGGAGCAGCGCGTGCTGTTCATCGGCAACAGCTACGTGTACACGTACGACCTGCCGGGCACCTTCAAGGTGCTCGCCGACGCGGGGCATCATCGCACGTCGGTGGGCATGGCCGCGACGGGTGGCTGGCTGCTGCAGCAGCATGTCGACTCGCGCGACACCCAGAAGCTCATCGCCGACTCCGCGTGGACCACCATCGTGCTGCAGGAGCAGAGCGTGATGCCGGCCCTGCGTACGGAACGCGAACGCCAGATGTACCCCGCCGTGCGCTCTCTGACCACGACCATCCGCGCGCATCACGCCAAGCCGCTGCTCTTCGCCACGTGGGGACGCCGCGACGGCCTGCCCACCGCGGGGTTCGCGACGTTCGAGGCGATGCAGGGGGAACTCGACGCGGGCTACGAGACGATCGCCGAGGAGACCGGCGCCGCGATGATCCTCGCCGGAGACGCGTGGGTGGACGCGCGAGAGAAGGCACCGACGATCGCGTTGTGGGGGCCGGACGGCAGTCATCCCTCGCCCGCGGGGACATACCTCAACGCCTGCGTCATCTACGCGACGATCTTCAGGCAGAGCCCCGTGGGATTGCCGCCGTCGAAGCTGATCGACGCGGCCACAGCGCGTGCGCTGCAGGCCGTCGCGGCGCGTGTGGTGCTCACGCCGGCGGCGCCCTGAGGCGCTGATGACACGCGCCGCCCGAACGGGCGGCGCCGGTGCTCAGGCGTTCGCGCCGAGCGGCAGCACGTACCGCAGCACCGCCCACGCATGCGCCAGGCTCCCCGCGAGCACGAAACAGTGCCAGATCGCGTGCGCGTACTTGAGCCGCTTGGCCGAATAGAACACGACACCGAACGTGTAGCACACGCCGCCCACGGCGAGCCAGAACACGCCGCCCGGGCTCACGTGCGTGATCAACGGACGGATCGCGACGACGACGAGCCACCCCATCCCCACGTACACCGACGTCGAGAGCGCCGGCAGCTGGTGCGCGCCGAACACGGCCTTGAGCGTCACGCCGAGCGCGGCGAGCCCCCACACCACGCCGAACAGACTCCAGCCCCACGGACCGCGCAGATTCACGAGCAGGAACGGCGTGTACGTGCCCGCGATCAGCAGGTAGATCGCGGCATGGTCGATGCGCTTGAGGATCGGGCGCGCATCGGGCATCACCTTGAGGGGGAGCGCGTGGTACATCGTGCTCGCGGCGTAGAGCATCACGAGCGTGGTCGCGTACAGACTCGCCGTGACCGTACGCCACGCATCGTGCGTGTGCGCCGCCGTGACGATCATCACGGGCGCGAGGACGATGGCCGCGAGGAGTCCCGCGCCGTGCGTGATGCTGTTGGCGAGTTCCTCGCCGAACGTCTGGGTCCGATCGTTTGCCATGCGGCGCGCCGGCTGGGGGGTGTACAGCAATCTAACGATTTCTGGGCGAGCCGTGCTTGATGAACGTGCCTTTGTTGAGCTCGCTGATCGCCGTGCGCAGTTCGTCGTTGGTGTTCATCACGATCGGGCCATACCAGGCCACCGGCTCCTCGAGCGGGCGCCCCGAGACGAGGAGGAAGCGGATCCCTTCGTCTCCGGCCTGCACGGTGACCTCGTCGCCGTCGTCAAACACGACGATGGAACGGTTGCCGGCTTCATCCGTCACAGTGTCGGTGACGTCTCCGTCCTCGGTGCGCACGGCGCGCGGTTCGGAGGCGTACTTGAACGAGCCCGTGCCGTCGAACACATAGGCGAAGGCGTTGCGGTACGTCTCCACCGGCAGCGTCTTCCGCTTGCCCGGCGGCACGTACACGTCGAGATAGCGCGGGTCGGCGGCGATGCCATCCACGGGCCCCTTCTGCCCCCAGAAGTCGCCGCACACGACGCGCACCACCATGCCGTCGTCGTCGGTGATCACGGGGATGTCCTTCGACTTCACGTCCTGATAGCGGGGCGTGGTCATCTTGAGCGCTTTCGGCAGGTTGGCCCAGAGCTGAAAGCCATGCATGCGGCCGGTCGCGTCGCCGGTGGGCATCTCCTGGTGGAGGATGCCGCTGCCGGCCGTCATCCACTGCACGTCACCCGCGTTGAGCGCGCCCGTGTTGCCGAGCGAGTCTCCGTGCGCGACGGTGCCCGCGAGGACGTAGGTGATGGTCTCGATGCCGCGGTGCGGATGCCACGGGAACCCCTGGATGTAATCCTCGGGGCGCTCGTTGCGGAAATCGTCGAACAACAGGAACGGATCGAACTCGCTCGTGTTGCCGAAGCCGAAGCCGCGGTGGAGGT
>CAIRBD010000505.1 GCA_903876745.1 uncultured Gemmatimonadota bacterium | reverse complement strand
CCACGTTCGACCCGCGTTTCACCGCGATGTAATACGCGAGCAGCTGGAGCGGCACGGCGGCGAGGATCGGCATGAGCATGTCGACCGTCTCGGGGATCCGGATCTCGTAGTCGACGAGTCCCTTGAGCGCCGGCTCGTCGCGCGACGTGATGACGATGGTCTTTCCCTTGCGCGCTTTCACCTCGTGGATGTTCGACACGACTTTGTCGAACACGGCGTCGTGTGGCGCGATGAACACCACGGGCATCATCTCGTCGATGAGCGCGATGGGCCCGTGCTTCATCTCCGCGGCGGGATAGCCCTCGGCGTGGATGTACGAGATCTCCTTGAGCTTGAGCGCCCCTTCGAGCGCGCCCGGGAAGTTGTAGCCGCGGCCGAGGTACAGGAAATTGGACGCGCGCTTGAATTCCTCGGCGATGTCCTCGATCTTCGACGCCGTGTCGAGCACGGCCTTCACCTGGGCCGGCAGGTCGTGCAGCGCCTGGGCGATCTCGCGGCCGCGCGTGACGGAGAGGTCGCGCTTGCGGGCGAGCTTGAGCGTGAAGAGCGCGAGCGCGATCACCTGACTCGTGAACGCCTTCGTGCTCGCCACGCCGATCTCGGGGCCGGCATGGAGGTACACGCCGCCGTCGTCCTCGCGGGCGATGGTGGAGCCGACGACGTTCACGAGGCCGAGCGTGCGCGCGCCGCGCCGCTTCGCCTCGCGCATCGCGGCCAGCGTGTCGGCCGTCTCACCCGATTGCGAGATGACGATACAGAGCGTGCGGTCGGTGACGATGGGATTCTTGTAGCGGAACTCCGACGCGTACTCCACCTCGACGGGGATGCGGCAGAGTTCCTCGATCATCATCTCGCCGATGAGCGCCGAGTGCCAGCTCGTGCCGCATGCGGTGATGATGACGTTGTCGATGTGGAGCAGCTGCTCGTGCGACAGGTTGAGGCCGCCGAGCTTCGCCGTGCCGTCCTCGAGGATCAGACGGCCACGCATCGTGTTCTCGATGGTCGTCGGCTGCTCGAAGATCTCCTTGAGCATGAAGTGCGCGAAGCCGCCGCGCTCGATCGCGGCGAGGTCCCAGCTGATGCGGTCCACGTCACGCGGCTGCGGCATGCTGTTCACGTCGAGCACGCGGTACTTGTCGCGCTCGATGACGGCCACGTCGCCGTCGTTCAGGTACACCACGTTGCGCGTGTGGGCGAGGATCGCCGAGGGATCGGAGGCGAGGAAGTTCTCGCCGTCGCCGACGCCGATGAGGAGCGGGCTGCCCTTGCGGGCGGCAAGGATCCTGCCGGGATCGCGGCTCGAGATCACGGCCATGCCGTACGTGCCTTCCACCTTGCTGAGCGCGTGGATGACCGCCTCTTCGAGCGATCCCTCGAAGAGTTCCTGGACGAGATGCGCGAGCACTTCCGTGTCGGTGTCGCTCTTGAACTCGTAGCCGAGCTCCTGCAGCGCCACCTTGAGGACGCCCGCGTTCTCGATGATGCCGTTGTGCACGACGGCGATGGTGCCGTCGGCCGACATGTGCGGATGCGCGTTGCGCTCGGTCGGCGGCCCGTGCGTGGCCCAGCGGGTGTGCCCGATGCCGACGTAGCCATCGGCCGGGGCCGTCGCGAGCGCCGCCTCGAGCTTCGCGATCTTGCCGGCGGCCCGGCGTGTCTCGATGGCCTCGCCGTCGAACACGGCGATGCCGGCCGAGTCGTAGCCGCGGTATTCCATGCGCTTGAGCCCGGCGATCAGATAGGGCGTCGCGTCGTTGGGACCGATGTAGCCGATGATGCCGCACATAGGGTTCGGAGGGGCTGGGGGACGACTACGTCAGTTTCGCGAGCAAACCGCGGGCGCGTTCCACGAGATGGCCCGTCTCGTCGCGCGTGGGCGCCTCGGCGATGACGCGCACGATCGGTTCCGTGCCCGAGGGCCGCACGTGCAGCCACCGGTCGGGCCAGCCGAGCCAGAGACCATCCTGCGTGTCCACGACCGCGTCCGGGAACGCACCGCGCAGCGCCGCGTACACGTCGTCGAGCGGTGCCGCGGGACGGTCGAGCTTCTCTTTCAGGATCGCATACCGCGGTGACGCCGCGACCATCTGCGAGATCGAACGCGGATCCTCGAGCATAAGTTGCAGCACGAGCGCCACACCCAGCGGCGCATCGCGACCAAGATGCAACTCGGGGAGGATCACCCCGCCGTTCCCTTCACCGCCGATCACCGCGTGCTCCTGCCGCATGCGCATCGCGACGTTCACCTCGCCGACGGGGGCGCGGATGACTATCTGGCCGAAATCGCCGGCCGCGTCGTCCACGACGCGCGACGTCGACAGGTTGGTGACCACGGCGCCCTTCCGGTGCCGCAGCACGACACGGGCCGCGAGCGCCAGCGTATAGTCCTCGCCGATCGCCACCCCGGCGTCCGACACCAGCGCGAGGCGATCGACATCGGGGTCGGTGGCGAAGCCCACCTGCGCGCCCGTCTCTTTCACGAGCCGCTCGAGGTCGCCGAGGTTCTCGGCGATGGGCTCGGGCGGGCGCGGGAAACGTCCGTCGGTCTCGATGTTGATCTCGTGCACTTCGCAGCCGAGCAGCTCGAGCAGGTGCGGGATGGCGGCGCCGCCGGCGCCGCGGCAGGCGTCGTACGCCACGCGGAAACCGCGGGCGCGGATCGCCTGCACGTTGATGAACGGCAACCGGAGGATCGCCTGCAGATGCCGGGCGATGGCCTCGCCGTCGAAGTGCGTCTTCCCCAGGTGGTCCCACTCGGCGTACGGCACGCCGCTCTCGATGAGCGCGCGCATCTGCGCGCCCTCCGCCGCCGAGAGGAAGAGCCCTGACGCGCCGATGAACTTGAGCGCGTTCCACTCGATGGGATTGTGGCTTGCCGTGATGCCGAGCCCGCCGGCGGCGTGATGGTGCTCCACCGCCATCTGGATGGTAGGCGTGGTGGAGAGGCCCAGGTCGATGACGTCGGCACCGACCGATTCGAGGGCGGCGCGCGCCACGGTGTGGAAGAGCGGGCCCGAGACGCGGCTGTCGCGCCCGAGCACGACGGCGCGCGAACCGCCCTGCGCGACCGCCCAGGCACCGAACGCCGCGGCATAACGAGCGACCACGTCCGGCGAGAGTCCGTGGCCCACGCGGCCGCGGATACCGGACACTGAGATCATCAGACGGGGGTCATTCATGATGGTGAAAGTTACCGGTTCGCATCGGCAGGTGACAGGCGAGATGGCGGCCAAGACGGGCGAGCAAAGGCGCGCCACGCCTTCGCCGGTTGCTCTCCGAGACGGTTGGCCGGGGGGCGCGCCACCCGTACCTTGCGTCGCGTCCCCTTTCACGACACGGATGACTCTGCTCCCTCTCGCGGCCGCAGCCGGCGGCGGCACCATCGACGGCATCGGCGCACCACAGTTGGTGGCCGCCGGCTTCACGCTGCTCCAGCGCTCGGCGCCGCTCGTGCGCGCGCTCGCCGGGCGGCGTTCCGCGATCCTGCTGCCGCCGTCGCCGCAGTTCCTGACCGCGCTCGCCGCGAGCGATGGCCGCGGGGCGGTGCTGATCAATCCACTGGCGTCGCCTACCGAGATCGCGTTCCAACTCGCCGACGCCGGCGTCGGCGCGGTGTTCACGTCGCAGGCGTTCGCCAAACGGCTCCCCGGCGGGATGCCCGTGGTGCTGCTCGATGGTGCGCCGCGCACCGCGCGTATGGTGAGCGACACGGGTGTGGCGGACGTGGACCTCGGGTCGCACTTCGGGCTCGAGCTGGCGCTCGACACGGACGAGCCCGGCCGCGACGAGGAGTGCGCCGTCGTCTACACCTCGGCGATGGCGGGGACGCCGCTCGGCGCGATCCTCACGCACCGCAACCTCGTGGCCAACGCGCGGCAGACGGTCGAGGCGGCACGGCTCACGCCGCGCACGAGTTGCCTGGCGGTGCTGCCCTTTTCGCACCTGTTCGGTCTCACCGTCACGTGCATGGGGCCGCTGTTCGCCGGCGGCTCCGTGACGACGATGCCACGGTTCAATCCGATCGCGGCGGTGGACCTGATGCGCGTCGGAGGGATCAGCGAGTTCGTGGGCGTCCCGGCGGTGTACGCCGCACTGCTCTCGGTGATCGAACGGCGCGGGGGGCAGCTCGACAGCCCGACGCTCGGGCTTTGCATCTGCGGCGGCGCTGAGTTGCCGGTGGCGCTCCAGGACCGGTGGTTCGACGCGACGGGGGTGGAACTGCGGCAGGGCTACGGCCTCACCGAGAGCGCACCGGTCTGCCTGTTCAACGCGGTCGACGGCCCGAACCGTCGAGGAACGCTCGGCGTGCCGTTCCCGAGATGCGAGGTGACCATCCGCGATCCCCAGACGCGCGACGAACTGCGCGCCGGCGATGCCGGCGAGATCTGCGTGCGTGGCGACACCGTGTTCCGCGGCTACGTGCGCGGCGGCGCGCACGGCCTCGTGGTGCGCGACGGCTGGCTGGGGAGCGGCGATCGTGGCGTGCGGCGTGACGACGGGTCGGTACAGTTCCTCGGGTTGATCAAGGACATGTTCACGCGCAACGGCTTCAACGTGTATCCGCGCGAGATCGAACGCGCCATCGGCGAACTCGCCGGCGTGCGGAGCGTGCGCGCGTATGCGATCCCCGAGCCGGCGAGGGAGAATGACGTGGGGGTGGACGTGGTGGGCTCGGTGACGGAGGCCGAGGTGCGCGCGTGGAGCGAGGCGCGGCTGTCCGCATACAAGCAGCCGAGCGTGATCCGCGTGACGGATTTCGAGTAGGGCCGAGGCGGGCGCATGCGGGGAGAGACGGCTAGATTCCACGGCATCACTCTTCACACGGCCCGGCAATGACCCGCACCTTCGACGACGACGCCAAGTACCGTTTCGCGACCCGCACCATCCACGCGGGGCAGCGCCCCGACGTCGCGAGCGGCGCGATCATGACGCCCATCGTGCAGACGTCCACGTACGTGCAGGACGCGCTCGGAGTGAACAAGGGCTACGAGTATGCGCGGGGCAAGAACCCCACACGCGAAGCGCTCGAGCGGAACGTGGCGTCGCTCGAAGGGGGGCGGCACGGATTCGCCTTTTCGAGCGGCATGGGGTGCATCGACTCCTTGATGAAGCTGTTCAAGGCCGGCGACCACATCGTCTGCGGCGAGAACGTCTACGGCGGCACGTACCGCCTGATGGACAAAGTGCTCACGCACTTCGGGATGACGTTCAGCTTCGTCGACACGCGCGACCCGCAGCGCATCGCCGACGCCATCACGCCGGCGACCGTCGCGCTGTTCCTCGAGACGCCGACGAATCCGCTGATGCGCCTCACCGACCTCGCCGAGGCGTCGGCGATCGCGAAGCAGCGCGGCGTGCTGATGATCGTCGACAACACCTTCGCGTCGCCGTACTTCCAGCGTCCGCTCGAGACGGGCGCCGACATCGTCTTCCATTCGACGACGAAGTATCTCAACGGCCACAGCGACATGATCGGCGGCATCGCCGTGTTGATCGACGACGACCTCGCGGCGCGCATCCAGTTCATCGCGAACGCCGCCGGCGCCGTCCCTGGTCCGATGGACTCGTGGCTCGCCCTTCGCGGCACCAAGACGCTGGCGCTCCGCATGCGCCAGCACGACGCCAACGGTCGCGAGATCGCGCAGTGGCTCGCCAAGCGCGTGGGCGACGAGCGGGTGTTCTACCCGGGACTCGCGTCGCATCCGCAGCACGAGCTCGCCAAGCGCCAGATGACCGGCTTCGGCGGGATGATCTCGGTGGAGACGGGTTCCAAGGAGAACGCCGCGACCGTGCTCGGCCGCGTGAAGGTCTTCGCCCTCGCCGAGTCGCTGGGGGGCGTGGAGTCGCTCATCAGTCACCCCGCGTCGATGACGCATGCGTCGGTCGAACTCGCGCGCCGCACCCAGCTCGGCGTGACCGAGGGGCTGATCCGCCTGTCGTGCGGCGTGGAAGACGCCGAGGACCTGCTGGAAGACCTCGAGAACGCCTTCACCGGCCTGTAGTGGCACTTTCCGGCGGGCCGCCCCGTAGGGAGCAGGAGTCTGTCCCTACCGGCCCGCCATTCTCCGCCAGGAGTCGTTATGCCCGAACGCAAAGTCCTCACTGACATCGCGCCGCAGACGTGGGAGCACCCGGCCGACCGCGCCGCGCTCAACACGCTGCGCAGCATCCCCGCGTTCGATGACGTCATCCGCAAGATCGCCGCGTTCTTCGGCGAGCGCGGCCTGCGCCAGCTCTTCCTCGCGAACGCCGTGCGCGTGGGCCCCACGCAGCGGCCGCAGCTCGACCGCCTGCTCACGGAAGTGCTCGAAGCGTTCGACTGGCACGAGCGCCCGCAGCTGTACGTGACGCAGTCGCCGATCATCAACGCGGCGGCGATCGGCTTCGACAAGCCGTTCATCGTCGTCAACTCGGCCACCATCGAGCACCTGACCGCCGACGAGCAGCGCACGATCATCGCGCATGAGGTCGCCCACATCATCAGCGGGCACGTGCTGTACCGCACGGTGGCGCTCATCATCATGACGGTGGGGCTCTCGTCGCTGCCGATGATCGCGGCCGCGGTGCTGTTCCCGATCCAGATGGCGCTGTTCGAGTGGTACCGCAAGAGCGAGCTGAGCTCCGACCGCGGCGCGCTGCTCGCCGTGCAGGATGCGCGCGCCGTGATGATGTCGTTCCTCAAGCTCGCCGGCGGTCCCGATCACGGCGACACGATCGACCTCGACGCGTTCATCGCGCAGGCCAAGGAATACGAGACACAGGGCGATGTGGTGGACCGCGTGTGGCAGATCATCAACACGGTGTTCCGCGACCATCCGTTCCACACGGTGCGCGCCGGCGAGCTGCAGCGGTGGATCGAGAGCGGCGCGTACGACAAGGCGCTGGGCGGCGAGTACGCGCGGCGCAGCGACGCACCGCCGGCCGCCGCCGACGTGGGGAACGACATGCGCGAGGCCGCGGCCTACTACGGCGATCAGGCCAAGGCCGCCGCGGGCAAGCTCGGTGACGTGATCGGTCGCGCCAAGGACGCGTTCGACGACGCCTTCAAGGGCGGTCGTCGGTGAAGATCCTCGTCGTCGGCGGCGGGGGCCGCGAGCACGCGCTCGCGTGGAAGCTCCGCCGCGACGACCCACGGGTGGAGATCATCGCGGCGCCCGGGAACCCCGGCATCGCCGCGCTCGGCCGGTGCGTGCCGCTCAAGGCGACCGACATCGCGGGGCTCGCCGCGCTGGCGCGCAGTGAAGGGGTGTCGTTCACGGTGGTCGGCCCCGAAGCGCCGCTCGATGCCGGCATCGTGGATCACTTCCGCCAGCAGGGACTCGCCGTGTTCGGCCCCTCGGCCGCGGCGGCGCGCATCGAGACCTCCAAGCGGTTCGCCAAGGACCTCATGCTCGCCGCGGGCGTTCCCACGGCGAGTGCCCGCACCTTCACAGACGCGGAGGCCGCCCGCGCCGACGTGCGCCGGCTCGGTGCGCCCGTGGTGGTGAAGGCGTCGGGCCTCGCCGCGGGCAAGGGTGTCATCGTCGCGATGACCATCGCCGAGGCCGACGACGCGATCGCCATGATGCTCGAGGGGAACGCGTTCGGCGAGGCCGGGCACGAGGTGCTCGTCGAGGAGTTCATGGAGGGCGAGGAGATCTCGGTGTTCGCCCTCACCGACGGCACGCACATCCTGCCGATGATCGCCGCGCAGGACCACAAGCGCATCGGCGAGGGGGACACGGGGCCGAACACGGGCGGGATGGGCGCGTACGCACCCGTGTCCATCGAGACACCCGCGATCACCGGCCTCACCGTGGACCGCGTGTTCGAGCCCACGCTGCGTGCGCTGCGCGACGCCGGATGCCCGTTCACCGGCCTGTTGTATGCCGGGCTGATGCTCACCGCCGACGGCCCGAAGGTCGTTGAGTTCAACTGTCGCTTCGGTGATCCCGAGACGGAAGCACTGCTGCCGCTGCTCACGTCCAGCCTGCTCGAGCCGATGCGCGCTGTCGCGAATGGCGACTCGATCGCCGGCGCGGCGCCGTTCGCGTGGAGTGGCGCGGCGGTGACGACGGTCGTGGCAGCCGGCGGCTATCCGGGCACGGTGCGCGGCGGGTCAGCGATCACGCTGCCGCCCGACGAAGAGGGCGTGACCGTGTTCCACGCCGGCACGGCGCGCGATGCGTCGGGCACGCTCGTCACGGCCGGCGGCCGCGTGTTCGCGGTGACCGCGGTCGGGGGGACGCTTGCCGACGCGCAGCGTCGGAGTGTCGCACACGCCGAGCGCGTGTCGTTCGAGGGGCGCCGGCTCCGGCGCGACATCGGGTGGCGCGAACTCGCGCGCAGTGCCCGAACTCCCTGAGACCGAGACCATCGCGCGCGATCTGGACGGTGCCGTCAGCGGTGCCGTCATCGCACGTACGATGGTCGAGCGCGAGAACGTGCTGCGCGAGGCGGACT
>CAIRBD010000504.1 GCA_903876745.1 uncultured Gemmatimonadota bacterium | reverse complement strand
CCGCGAGATCCTCGAGCGCCTGCGCGATGGGCACGCGCACGCCGATGCCGTCGGCGATGGTATCGATGCGCTCGTGCTCGATCACGCGCCCGGCGCGATGCGACTCGATCATCGCGGGCGCGCCCGCGGCCTGCACGGCGATGGTGCGAGTGCGCGGATGCCTCGCCTTCACGACGCCGGCCACGCCATTGAACAGCGCGCCGTTGCCGAGCGGCACGAGGAGCATGTCGGGGAAGGCTGCCGCGCCGAGCCATTCGAGGGCGATGGTCCCGGCGCCCTCGAGCGTCTCCACGTCGAGCCCGTCCTCGACGAACCGCAGTCCCTGCTCCGCCGCAGCGCGGCGCGCCGCGTGCTTGGCCGCGTCGAAATCCTCGCCCTCGAGAATCAGGTGCGCACCGAGCGCTCGCATGCGCTCGATCTTCAGGGGATTGGCGTTGACGCTCGCATACACCGTGATCGGCACGCCCCGCGCGCGGCCGGCATACGCCATCGCCTGCCCGAAGTTGCCCGCGCTCGCACAGACGAGCGGCACGCCGCGCACCGCCTGCGACACGAGCCAGTCGGCGCCGCGGCCTTTGAACGAGCGGATGGGATTCACGCTCTCCACCTTGAGCGCCATCCGCACACCGAACGCCTCGCCGAGCGGTTCGCACTCGAACTGCGGCGACCGCAGGAAGACGGGGTTGATGACCGTCGCGGCGCGCTCCACGCGCTCGAGCGTCAGGCGGCGATTCGTCGCCGGGTTCTGGTTCGGCGCTGGGTTCTCGGTCATCCGGCCGTGGCGTCGGGCGCCGCGGGCACCGAGAACCGCTGCCGCACCGCTTCGCTCACGCGCGTGAGCCGGCCGGTGGCGCGGTTGATCGGGCACCAGACTGTTCGGCCGCGCGCGAGCACCTTCTGGTCGCGCACCCGCACGATCTCGGTGTTGCGCTCGAACCGGTGCGTCTCCGCCGTCCCCACCCACGTGCGCGCGACGACCCCGTCGCCGAGCAGCGTGGGGAGCTTGTAGTCGATCTCGTGGCGCAACGCGACCCACGCGACCTCGGCCTGCTGCTCCGGTGTTGCGGCGGCGCCCCAGTGGGCGATGGCCACGTCCTGGATCCAGCGCAGATACACCACGTTGTTGACGTGGCCGAGGTCGTCGATGTCGTCCGGGAGGACGGTGATCGGGAGCTCGTAGCGCTCGGGGGCGGGGGCGGCCGGGTTGTCGGTGGGTTCCACGAGTGAATCGTACGTGCGGCACGGGCCGGATGCCACGGGGTGGGGCGGCGTGTTCGCCGCTGTGCTGGTGACGCGACCGCCGCTGCACCACATTGAGCAATCCCCATTCGAGGCTCCGCTCGTGGCTCGCTCCGCTCTGCTCCGTGCCGTCGTGCGCGGGAGTTCATTGCTCTGGCTTGCCTCGTCTGCCGCCGCGCAGACTCTCGCCAACTCGCACGTGCGCGCCGACTTCGGCGCGCGCGGGATGACGTCCATCACGGATGTCGCGGACAAGCGCACGCACCGCTTCACGACCGACGATTTCTCCGTCACAATCGACGGCGCGTCATTCAGAGGCTCCGCGCTGGGTGCACCGACTGCGCGCGCCACACGCGAGACCGTCACGTATCGCTATCGCGCAGGCACGTATGCGGTGGACGTGTCGTACGAACTGAAGCCCGAATGGCGCTTCATCAGCAAGCGCATCGTCATCACGCCCGATGCGGCGGCCACGTTCACCGTGGGCGACGTGACGCTCTTCCGCGAAACGCTCGCCGAGCAGCCGGTCGGATCGTTCTCGCCGACGAGCGTGCGTCCCAGCCTGGGCACGTTCGATTACGGCATGGCGCTGCGGTTCGCCGACGCGCGCGCGCTGCTCGTGGTGGCGCAGAATCCGTTCCTGAAAGGGACGATCGATCAACGCACGTTCACGCTCCACTACGCGCCCGACATGCAGTGGAAGGGGAGTTACGGCCCGTTCGCCTCCGACCGCGGGCTCATCGCACCAGTGAAGCTGTCCGGCCACGTACTGCCCGCCCGCATGATCCCCGAGTGGCGCACGGCAGGCGACACGACATCCGGGCTCGATGAAGCCGAGGTCGCCGCCTTCACTGGGATGGTGCGCTCGCTCTTCATTTACGAGCCCAAAGACCCCATCAACGTGTTCGTCGGCTGGTGCGCGAACGATTATCAGATCGACACCGGCACCCCCGAGGGGCGCGCCGAATATCGCCGCGTGTTCG
The DNA here is from genome assembly GCA_903876745.1 of uncultured Gemmatimonadota bacterium. Lineage (GTDB taxonomy): Bacteria > Gemmatimonadota > Gemmatimonadetes > Gemmatimonadales > Gemmatimonadaceae > Fen-1231. The sequence goes on along the minus strand of CAIRBD010000504.1, from coordinate 2,386 downwards.
ATCAGGCCGCCGCGAGCGGCGCGCAGTACGTGCTGTACGCACCGTCGAACTCCGAGCTCTCCAAGCGTGAGGAGAGCGTGGACGACTGGAGTTGGGAGCACGTACTCTGGCTCGGACTCGGCCAGAAGATCCGCAAAGGCGAGTGGGACCCCAAGACGAGCCCCGTGCCCGCGAGCGTGAGCGACATGGTGGGTTATGCACGCGGCAAGCAGTTGAAGCTGCTCGCGTATGTGTATCCCGTGCTCCCGTTTGCGGGGAACACCGAGTGGATCGTGAACTCGCGCAACAACCCGAAGAACAAGGCGGCGAGCCTCGGCAGTCGCGCGCTGCAGGACTGGCTCATCGACGAGATGGTCGCCTTCCACGATCGCACGGGGATCGCCGGCTACTCGTTCGACCACACCTTCCTCACCTTCGACGGTACGAGCCGCTACGCGCAGTGGTGGGGATGGCGTCGCGTGATGGAGGAACTGCGCCGTCGCATCCCCGACATCGTCATCGACGGGCGGCAGGCCTACCATATGTATGGGCCGTGGAGCTACCTCGCCGGCAGCTATCCGCATCCGACGTTCAACGACGAGCAGCCGGAGAGTTTCCTCCCCTACCCCGACCTGCACTTCGACCGCGTGAGCGCCGACCGCGAGCGGTGGACCGCGTACCGGTATCGCAATTACGAGTTCACGCCGAGCGAGCTCGTGCCCGGCTTCATCACGCATCAGACGTCGCGGAGTGATGATCGCGACGAGATGCCGTCGGTGAAGATGGGGGAGCGCGGCACGGTGCTCACATCATTCCGCGCGCGCGACTGGGATTACCTCGGCTGGAAGTACTCCACGCTGTCGTCCATCGCGCTCGCCGGGTGGAACAACGTGCTCAACATGTTGCCTGCACGCGATTCGGCGGAGAACGCGGCGTGGAGCGAGGCCGATCGCGCGTGGTTGCGCCGCTGGCTCGCGTGGACCGTGACGAACAAAGAGCTTCTACGCCGCACGCGCACGATCCTCGGACAGCCCGCACTCGGCAAGATCGACGGCACGTCGGCAATCGACGGCGATCACGGGTTCGTGTTCCTGTTCAATCCCGACGCGAGTCGGCTGACGGCGCGCGTGCCGCTCGACGCGACCATCGGACTGTCGGGCGGCACGCGGTTCGTGCTGCGTGAGATGCATCCGGTCGAGGGGCGAGTGCTCGGCAAGCCCGGCGCCGGCTTCTGGCAGCGCGGCGATACGGCGACGATCACGATGGACGGCGGGTCGGCGCTCGTGCTCGAAGTGGTGCCTTCAGGTGCGGCACCGAAGGCACCGGTGTTGTTCGGATCAACTGGCACCGCGGCGGTGACCGGTGGCGTGCTCACCGTAACCGGCGCGAGCGGTGAAGTGGGAACGAACGTTCGTTCGACTATCGTGGTGCCGCCCGGCACGCTCGTGCAGCGCGCGACGGTGAACGGCGTGAACGTTCCGATCGTCGCGCAGCGCGGTGACGTGATCGAACTCGACGTGCGCTTCGCAGGCACGGCGTTCCGTCAGTTGCAGCCGGTTGTGGCGTACGATCCTGCGTTCAACGGCCGCACCGTGAGCGGCACGTTTTCAATCCCCAAGCGCGTGTTCGACCAACTGCACGCGCGGCGCGCGGCGTGGCCAATTCCGTGGACCGCGGAGGATTATCTCACGACCTGGCTCGTGCCGGAACGGCTGCTGTTGTATGCACCGTTCAGCGAGCCGGATAATCGGTGGGAGGCACGGCTCACCATCGACGGCAAGCCGGTGGAGTTCCGCAAGGCGTACACGGCGGTGCGCACGGTGCGGAGCACGTTCGTGGGGTTCTACGCCGACCTGTCGTTGCTCGAGCCGGATCGGTCGTACCGGTTCACGCTCGATCTGCCCGCGGTGAAGGCCGGGCAGTTCAGGGGGGTGTTCTTTGAGAACGTGGAGCCGGGGTACACGGCGTCCATCGTGCCGCGGTAACCTTACTTCGCCACCCCGAACGTATACACCGTCCGCGACCGGTACTCCGCCCCGGGCCTGAGGATCGTGTTCGGGAACGCCGGCTGATTCGGCGAATCCGGAAAGTGCTGCGTCTCGAGGCAGAACCCGTTCCGCCGCTGATACACGTGGCCACCTTTCCCGATGTTCGTGCCGTCGAGGAAGTTGCCCGTATACAGTTGGATCCCCGGTTCCGTGGTCGCCACATCGAGGGTGCGACCGCTCTTCGGCTCCACAACGCGCGCGGCGTGCATCAAACCGCCGCTCGAACGGTTGATGACGAAGTTATGGTCATAGCCGCCCGCGAACTTCAGTTGCTGGTTCGTCTCGCCGATGTGCGCGCCGATCGCGGCGCCGCGACGCAGGTCGAACGGCGTGCCCGCCACGGGCGCGAGCTCGCCGGT
>CAIRBD010000503.1 GCA_903876745.1 uncultured Gemmatimonadota bacterium | reverse complement strand
TGCGCGACTTCGTGCGCGACCAGTTCCTCGCGCCGTCGTGGCACCATCCGTTCGGCACCGACCAGGCGGGGCGCGACGTGCTCAGCCGTGTGCTCCACGGCGGACGCGTCTCGCTCGGTGTCGCTGCCCTCGGCGTGCTCGTGTCGGTGACGATCGGCACCCTGTGGGGGGCCGTGGCCGGATTCGCCGGAGGCATCGTCGATGCCGCGCTCATGCGCGTCGCCGACGCCGTGCTCGCCTTTCCGCGCATCCTCCTGCTCCTCGTGATGGCGAGTCTCGTGCGTGCGCCGAGCGCGGCGGGCATCGCGCTGCTGCTGGGACTCACGTCGTGGCCCGCCACCAGTCGTCTCGTGCGTGCCGAAGTGCGCCGCCTCACGACGCAGGATTTCGTGCTCGCCGCACGCGCCCTCGGTGTGCCGTGGTGGCGCACGCTGCGCACGCACCTGCTGCCCGGCGTCGTACCGCAGGCGCTCGTCGCCGCCACGCTCGCCTTCGCGTCGGTGATCCCCCTCGAGGCCACGCTTTCGTTCCTCGGGCTCGGTCTGCATCCGCCGACGGCGAGTTGGGGCAACATCCTGCTCGACGGCGTCGATCAGGCCGCCGCGCACTGGTGGCTCGTGGCGTTCCCCGCGCTCGCCATCGTCATCACGGTGCTCTGCGTGAACACCATCGGCGAGCGCTTGCAGGACCGCGCCGATCCGCGGCGGGCGCCGCGATGACGCCGCTGCTCACGATCGAATCGCTCGGCGTCACCTATCGCGGCCGCGGAACAGAACGCCGCGCCGTGGACGGCGTGTCGTTCGCGCTCGAGCCCGGCGAAACGGTCGCGCTCGTCGGCGCATCCGGGAGCGGCAAGACGGCCACCGCGCTCTCGGTGCTCCGGCTCCTCCCGGGGAACGCGCGCGTCGACGCGGCGAGCCGCATCCGATTCGAAGGCACGGAACTGTTCGCCGCCTCGAACGAGGCCGTGCGCGCTATCCGGGGACGCCGCATCGCGATGGTGTTCCAGGAACCCGCCACCGCGCTCAATCCGCGGATGCGCATCCTCGATCAGGTCGCGGAGCCCGCGCTCGCGCACGGCGAGCGCTCCGCGACGGCCGCACGCGCACTCGCGATGACGATGCTCGAGCAGATGGGCCTCGCCGACGCCGCACGCGTCGCGCGGTCGTATCCGCACGAACTGTCGGGCGGCGAGCGCCAGCGCGTCGTGATCGCGATGGCGCTCCTGCTGCACCCCGCGCTCCTCGTGGCCGACGAGCCGACGTCGGCGCTCGACGTCACCGTGCGGGCGCAGATCCTCGACCTCCTGCGCGAACGGCAACGCGCCACCGGGATGGCCCTGCTCTTCGTGTCGCACGACCTCGCCGTGGTGGCGTCGATGTGCGACCGCACTCTCGTGATGCACGACGGTCGCATCGACGAGGATGCCCCGACCCGGCGCCTGTGGACGGCACAGCACAGCCCGTACGCCGCTGATCTCGTACGAGCCGCGTCGGGGAACGTCGTGGCCCGCGGCGAGGGCGGCGAATGAATCCGTTGCTCGACGTCCGCGGTCTCGTCGTCGAGTATGCGTCGCGGCGCGGCCGCCTGCGCGCCGTGGACGGCGCATCGCTGCAGGTCGCGCGCGGCGAGACGCTCGCGCTGGTGGGCGAGTCGGGCAGCGGCAAGACGAGCCTCGGCCGCGCCATCCTGCGCCTCGTGGAGCCCGCGGCGGGCGCGGTGACGTTCGACGGCACCGACGTCCGCTCGCTCGACCGCGAGCCGCTGCGCCGAATGCGCCGGCGCATGCAGGTGGTGTTCCAGGACCCCGCGGCGTCGCTCGACCCGCGGATGACCGTCGGCCGCATCGTGCGCGAAGGGATCGACGTGCACGCCATTGCCAACGCCCGCGAAGCCGATGCGCGCGTCGAGCGGCTGCTCCTCGACGTCGGCCTCGACCCCGCAGACGCGTCGCGCCATCCGCACGAGTTCTCCGGCGGCCAGCGGCAGCGCGTCGCGATCGCGCGTGCCCTCGCCGTCGAACCCGACTTCGTCGTCCTCGACGAAGCGGTGTCGGCGCTCGACGCGGTCGTGCGGGAGCAGGTGCTCGACCTGCTGGCGGCGCTGCAGGCCGCGCGCGGACTGACCTACCTGTTCATCGCTCACGACCTCGCCACCGTGCGGCGCATCGCGACCCGCGTGGCCGTGATGCACCGCGGGCGCATCGTCGAGTGCGCGCCCACGAACGACCTGTTCGCGGCACCCGCCACGGCGTACACCCACTCGTTGCTCGCCGCGATCCCGCGCACGCCGTGGTAGAAACGGGAACGGCGGCCCGAAGGCCGCCGTTCCACGAGTCCGGTGCGCTGCGCGCTCAGGCCGTCACTTCACGCCGTGCATCAGCTTGTTGATCGTCGGCGCGGCAAGGAACAGCACGACACCCGACCCGAGCAGCGCCCAGAAGCCGAACGTGTAGCCGCTCAGCGCCGAGGTGGTCGTCATGCCGCTCTCGCCGCTCACGGCGCTGGCGAAGATGCCCGACAGATTGTTGCCGATCCCCGTCGAGAGGAACCAGCCGCCCATGCCAAGGCCCACGAGGCGCACCGGCGCCAGCTTCGTGACCATCGACAGTCCGATCGGCGAGAGGCACAGCTCACCCACCGACTGGATGAAGTAGACCGCCGTCAGGGTCCAGAACGGGATCTTGTTCGAGGCGGGGTCGACGAGCTTCGAGAGTGCGAACATCAACAGCAGGAACGCGGCGCCATTGAACAGCAGCCCGAGGCCGAACTTGCGCGGGATCGACGGGTTCACGTGCTTCGCGGCGAGCTTCACCCACACCCACGCGATGACCGGCGCGAGCGCGATGATGGCCACCGAGTTCACGCTCTGGAACCACGCCGTCGGGAAGATGAACCCGCCGAGGTTCCGGTTCACGATCTGGTCGGCGAGGAAGGTGAACGAGCTGCCGGCCTGCTCGAAGAACATCCAGAACATCACGTTGAACACGAAGATGATGAGCATCGCGATGGTCTTGTCGCGCGCCACCTTCCCGTCGCGGATCCCCTCGACCATCAGCATCACGCAGAGGCCGATGAACATCACGGTGAGCACGTACTGCAGGTTCTTGCCCCCCACCGCGAGCAGGAAGTACACCACGGGGATCACCACCACCGCGCCGAGCGCCACGTACACCACGCGCATCATGCTCTGCGCGTCGGCCGGCGGCTCGCCGATCCCCTTGAGCTGCTTGCGCCCGATGTAGAACCACACGAGGCTCACCAGCATGCCGAAACCGGCGGCGATGAACACGAAACGGTACGCCGGCGCGTCCGGGGTGCCGAACACCGTCTGGGCCAGCCATCCCGTGAGCAGCGGCGCCACGAACGCGCCGGAGTTGATCCCCATGTAGAAGATCGTGAACCCGCTATCGCGCCGTTCGTCCGCCGCCGCGTACAGCTTGCCGACGATCGTCGAGATGATCGGCTTGAACATCCCGTTCCCCACGACGATCGTCGCCAGCCCGAGCTTGAACAGCGTCGGGTCGGGCAGGGCGATCATGAACAGGCCCGCCGCCATGAACACCGCACCGGTCAGGATCGAGCGCTGGTAGCCGATGATCTTGTCGGCGATGTAGCCGCCGAAGATCGCGCCGGCGTACACCAGCGCGAGATACGATCCATACGTCAG
>CAIRBD010000502.1 GCA_903876745.1 uncultured Gemmatimonadota bacterium | reverse complement strand
CCGAGCGTCTCGAACAACTCCGCGCCATCGCCGACGGTCTCGCGATGGGCGTTGCGATGGTCGCCCCCGTCCTCGGGGGCGGGATCGATACCGAGCAGGACCTCATCGACGCCAACACCCGCTGGTCCGACGCCACCCTTTCCGCCGGAACCTCCTGATGCCCGTCTCGCCGACGCCCCAGAGCAGCACCAAGTACATCTTCGTCACCGGCGGCGTGGTCTCGTCGCTCGGCAAGGGGATCGCGGCCGCATCCCTCGGACGGCTGCTCGTCGAGCGCGGACTCCGCGTGACGATGCTGAAGTTCGACCCGTACATCAACGTCGACCCGGGCACGATGAGCCCGTTCCAGCACGGCGAGGTGTTCGTCACCGACGATGGCGCGGAGACGGACCTCGACCTCGGGCATTACGAGCGCTTCATCGACCGGCCGCTCACGCAGGCGAACAACGTCACGACCGGGCGCGTGTACCTAAACGTCATCACCAAGGAGCGGCGCGGCGAGTTTCTCGGGTCCACGGTGCAGGTGATCCCGCACATCACGGACGAGATCAAGAGCGCCGTGCGCCGGTTGTCGACGGAGAACGACGTCGTGCTCGTGGAGATCGGCGGCACGGTGGGCGACATCGAGTCGCTGCCGTTCCTCGAGGCGATCCGTCAGTTCCGCCACGACGTGGGGCGTGACAACGCGCTGTTCATCCATCTCACCCTCGTGCCGTGGATCGCCGCGGCCGGTGAGGTGAAGACCAAGCCGACGCAGCATTCGGTGCGCGACCTGATGGAGATCGGCATCCAGCCCGACGTGCTCATCTGCCGCACGGAGCGCCCGCTCACGGAAGACGTGAAGCGCAAGATCGCGCTCTTCTGCAACGTCGAGTTCGGCGCCGTCGTCGAGGCGCGTGACGTCTCTACCATCTACCAGATCCCGCTCACGTTCCACGAGCAGGGGCTCGACGATCTCGTGTGCCGCAAGCTCGGCCTCGAGACCAAGGCGCCCGATCTCGCGCCGTGGAGGACGCTCGTCAGCCGCGTCATGGAGCCCAAGGACAAGGTGCGCATCGCCGTCGTCGGCAAGTACACCGACTACGCCGACAGCTACAAGAGCGTGCAGGAGTCGCTGATCCACGGTGGCATCGCCAACGACGTCGGCGTGGAGATCTGCTGGACGTCGAGCGATCTCTTCACCGACGCGGAGACGGCGCGGACGCTCCTCAAGGGCTTCGACGGCGTCCTCGTTCCGGGGGGCTTCGGCGTGCGTGGCGTGGAAGGGATGGTCGAGGCGATCCGGGCCGCGCGCGAGACGCTGACGCCGTTCTTCGGCATCTGCCTCGGCATGCAGATCGCGATCATCGAGTTCGCGCGCGACGTGTGCGGCCTCGACGATTCGAACTCGAGTGAGTTCGCGCCCGAGTGCTCGAACCCCGTGATCTCTCTGATGGAGTCGCAGCAGCACGTGAAGGACATGGGCGGCAGCATGCGCCTCGGCGCCTATCCGTGCCGGCTCAAGCCGGGCTCGAAGGCGGCCGAGATCTACGGGCAGCCCGAGATCAGCGAGCGGCATCGCCACCGGTACGAGGTGAGCAACCAGTATCGCGAGCTCTTCCACGAGAAAGGGATGCGACTCTCCGGATTGTCCCCCGACGGGTCACTCGTGGAGATGATCGAACTCATGGACCATCCGCACTTCGTGGCGTGCCAGTTCCATCCCGAGCTCAAGAGCCGCCCCACGCGTCCGCACCCGCTCTTCTCGGCGTTCATCGCCGCCGCGGCCACGCTGCGCCGCAAGCGCGCGGCCGTCAACGCGACGTCGATGGTGCAGGCCGGATGACGACGGTGCCGCTCCATTTTCCGCGTGACCGGTTCTTCCTCATCGCCGGCCCGTGCGTCGTCGAGGGGGACGAGCTGATGTTCCGCGTCGGCGACCACCTTGCGCGTCTCGCCGAGCGCGTGCCCGGCGGCATCATCTTCAAGGCGAGTTTCGACAAGGCCAATCGCTCGAATGCCGGCGCCTTCCGCGGCCCGGGGCTCGATGAAGGGCTCGCGACGCTCGATCGCGTGCGAGCGCGCACCGGTCTGCCGATCATCACCGACGTGCATCTCCCGGAGCAGTGCGCCGCCGCCGGCCAGGTGGCCGACGCACTGCAGATTCCCGCCTTCCTCTGCCGGCAGACGGATCTCCTGCTCGCGGCCGGCGCCACGGGAAAGCCCGTGAACGTGAAGAAGGGGCAGTGGATGCATCCCGAAGGGATGATCGGCGCGGTGGCGAAGGTGCGTG
>CAIRBD010000501.1 GCA_903876745.1 uncultured Gemmatimonadota bacterium | reverse complement strand
GCAACGGTTCCGTCTCGCGCCACCACGTTCTCCATTCAGACTCGGAGCTCTCCGCTCTCTATACCGGAGAGGACTCAGTGATCGCGCGTGGTTTGGGTCGTGCCTACGGCGACGCAGCTCAGAGTGGCGGAGGGGTGGTCATCGACGTGAAATCTAGGCGTGCCGCGCGGCGGCGGGAGCGGGAAGATGACGACGATCGGCCGAGTGTTGGTGCTAAGCGATGACGCGCCGTTCGCGAAGGCGACGTGCGCGATCCTCGCGGCGCAGCTCCCCGAGGCGTCGTGCGAGGGGGTGCCGCCCGCGCACGTCCGTGCGAGTCCCGAGGCGTCGGCGGTGGTGCTGGACGGGCGGGGCGACGTGCCGGCGATGCTCGATCGCGCGCAGCTGATCCGCGCGATGGGGTTCGTGGCGCCGCTGGTGATCGTGGGCGCATCGGACGAGGCCACGACGGCCGCGGCGGCGCGCTATGGGTACGTGCTCGTGAGCGCCGAACGCCTGGCGGACGACCTGATGCCGCAGCTCGCCGAGGCGGTGGCCGCGTCGCAAACGCCGTTCGGGGACGCCGTGCGGCGCGCACGCCGGCTCGTCGCGGCGGGCACCGTCGCGCTCGGGTTGCAGCATTCGCTGAACAATCCGCTGGCGGCGATCCTCGCGGAATCGCAGCTGCTGCAGCTCGACGAGACGACCGCCGAACAGGGTGCCGCGCTGGACCGCATCGTCGGGATGTGCCGCCGCATGATCGATATCCTGCGCGGGCTCGACGGTGTGGGCGAGCACAAGATCCGGTGATCCGCGGGTGCGCGACGGGACGCGTTCCTGCGCCCCGCGCGCCTCAGGGTTGCGCGAAACAGGGGATGGAGGCATACTCCAGCCGTTGCCCCGCCCGTCGATCGTCGGGCCGAGGGAATGAAAGTCGCCGGACCGCGCGTGAGTCAGCCGCGTGAGCACCCGCGAAAGTCCGCGCAGGCGCGGACAGCCAGATCGTGCAGGACGCATCCATCGAACTGCAGTACCGCGCCGTGAGCGCACCCAGGACGCCGACGAGTGGCATCGTCCGTCCAGTTCCCGTTTCACACGCCCCATTTTTGAGCCACACACCGTAATGACAGAGAGTCGACGTCCCAATCGTCGTGGCCGCCCCGCGCGCGGCCGCGGAGCCGCGGCTGCCGCGAATCCTGACACCCAGGGCGAAGCGGATCCGTACCGCGACCCATCGGAGGACGCCGGCCCGCCGGCGTCGGATCAGGGCGGCGGCGATGCGCCCGCCGCGGAGGCATCGGGAGAGGGGAAGCCGCCACAGGGGGGCGACGCGGAGCCGCGGAGCGAGGCGGCCGCGGCGGGAGCGCCGTCGGGCGGGAATGGCACCGGTGAGTTCCGTGTGCCGCAGGGGCAGCAGCACAGCGACCGGCAGAACGATCGCCAGAACAACGACCGGCAGAACGACCGGCAGGGCGGGCGCCGCGGGCGCCGCAATCGCCGCGGCAGGAACCGCGGGGGCTCGGGTAGCGGTGAGTCGGGCCCGCCGCAGCACCAGCAGCAGCCGTCCGGACCGCCGATCCCCCTCGTGGCCGATGGTGTGACCGAGGGATGGTTCGATCCCTCGCGCGACGCGGGCTTCATCCGGCGCGCGCAGTTCAGCTACCTCGCCGACCCGGGTGATGCGTACGTGCCGCCGCAGGTGATGCGGCAGTTCGGGTTGCGCCGCGGCGACAAGATCGTGGCGACGACCGGACGCGACCATCGCGGCCGTGTGACGGTGGTGGACATCTCCACGATCAACGACGGTGATCCGGCCGATGCGGCACGTCGGCCGGATTTCCAGACGCTCACGGCGAGTTACCCCGAGCGCAAGCTGACGCTCGAGACGGGACGGCCGGCGAAGGGTGGACCGGAGGTGACGCGCCGCGCCATCGACCTCATCGCCCCGATCGGCTACGGCCAGCGCGCGCTCATCGTGGCGCCGGCGCGCGCCGGCAAGACGATGCTGATGCAGGCGATCACGGAAGGGATCGCGATCAACCATCCTGGCGCAGTGCTGCTCATCCTGCTCGTGGACGAGCGTCCCGAGGAAGTGAGCGAGGCGATCTCGTGGGGCGTGGGCGAGGTGATCGCGAGCAGTTTCGACCAGCCGGCGAAACGGCACGTGGAAGTGGTGGAGATGGTGATGGAGCGTGCGCGCCGTCAGGTGGAGACGGGGAAGGACGTGGTGATCGTGCTCGACTCGCTGACGCGCATGGCGCGCGCCTTCAACACGGCGGAGCGCGGCACGGGGCGCACGCTCTCGGGCGGCCTCGACAGCTCGGCGATGGCGCGGCCGAAGGCGTTCTTCGGTTCGGCGCGGAACATCCTGCCGGAGCACGGCGGCGGGTCGCTGACGATCATCGCGACGGCGCTCGTCGAGACGGGGTCGCGGATGGACGACGTGATCTTCGAGGAGTTCAAGGGCACCGGCAACTGCGAGATCAAGCTCGACCGGTCGCTCTCGGAGAAGCGCATCTTCCCGGCGTTCGACATCGGGACGAGCGGCACGCGGCGCGAGGAGAAGCTGTACAACGCGGCGCAGCTCGACGCGATCTACACGCTCCGGCGCGGGCTGCAGCAGATGCCGCCGCAGAGCGCGATGGAGTGGCTGATCAAGCGCATCGCGGCGACGCCGAGCAACGACGCGTTGTTGGCCGGGTTGTAAGGAGCCGGTGTTCGTCGTTCATGCGGCGCATCGAACGGCGCGGACTCACTCCGCCGAGATGACTATGCGTCGCGTGCAATCGCAGGGGTCTTCGACCTACGCAGCCGTACGTACTTCATAAGGATCGGACGACGGCGTATCTTCACCCCATGAAACCGTGGCCGGGCATCACCGTCATCACACCGACGTACAACTCGGGCCCTTTCCTCGCCGAGACCATCGAGTCCGTACTCAACCAGGATGTCCCGGGGCTTGAGTATATGATCTTCGACGGCGGGAGCACCGACGACACGGTTGATGTCATCCGCCGTTACGAGAAGCACCTCACGTTCTGGGTGAGCGAAAAGGACGGCGGCCAGGCCGCCGCCGTGAACCGCGGCTTCGCTCGCGCCACCACCGAGTTCGTCGCGGAACTCGACAGCGACGACTTGTACCTCCCCGGTGCCCTCCACGCCGCTCTCGACGTGTTGCGCAGCACGCCCGGCGCCCGCTGGGTCGCAGGCGGGATCCTCGACTTCGGCACAGCCCACACGCCGCAGCACAGTTGGTATCTACCCACGGTCCCCACCACCCTACTCGACGTCCTGACCCAGCGCTTTCAGGTCGCCCAGCCCGGACACGTGTGGTCGCGGGCGATGATCGCGGCCGTCGGTGGCTACGATACCTCGATGCGGTACGTGTTCGACAACGATCTCTACGCCAAGCTGCTCATCAATGGCGAACGGTGCATCGCCATCAACCGACCGCTCGCCGCCTACCGTTTGCACCCCACCAGCAAGACGATGGCCGAGGGCCAGTACTTCGAGGCCGAGTGGGACCGCATCCGCGCCCGCTGCGTGCCGCTGCTGCCGCCGCATGAGCGGGTGATCTATCGCCATCGCGTCGCGATGCTCCGCAGTCAGTCGTCGTACACTACCGCAGCGCGCGAACTCGCCGAGGGAAGCCCCGCCGACGCGCGGGCGCGTTTCGCGCGGACGATCGCTTCGTATCCGCCAAGTCTTTTAAGCCGCGCGGGGCTCGGCTGCGCGCGGCGGCTGCTTTTCGGTAGCCGACCGGTCAGGTGAGCGCGACGCACCGCAGTGATGGGCGCCCCGCGGGTGTCGTCCCGATCGTGTACTTCGCGCCGCCACGATAGTCGGTGATTCGGCCGCGCCGCGGCCGCGCCGTTCACGCGCGTGGACGGCGTAGCACGGTGCGCTTGATCAGCCTCGCCAGGCGGCGACGAATGCGCTCCATAAGGGATGGAGGTGCCGGCCGTTCCATTGCGCGGCGCCAGCATTCGGCGCTACCCGAGTTCTCTCGCACCTCCGGCCATTGGACCTGGTCAAGCGGCGGCGGCGGCTCGGCATGGTCGTTCCACTCGCTTCGATCCTGCGGGTGTGTCGACTTCTCGTCGTAGCCGATGTGCTCGGTCATCGCGCGCGGCGGCAGCAAGGCCAAGCCATCGTGCAGCATCATGTGGAGATTGAAGGCGTAGTCCCACGACAAGTCTTCCGGGTTCGACGCAACCCAGTCCGCCACATCCCTGCCGTATTTTCCGAAGTCTATTCCCCGCGCCACGCAGCGGTCGCGCAGCTCGATTGGGGACACGTTCGGAAATCCGGCCCACGCCCGGCGCCAAGTAGCCCACCCCCACTCGGTGAATCGTCCGGTGAAGTGCGGCACGTCCCGCGCATCGCTCGGCGTCATGCGCGGGTGCGTCCATCCGCCGACGCTCATCACGCGCGGCTCGTCCCGGTATCGCTCCAGCGCCGCCAGCAGATAGGAATAGACGCCCTGGGAGAATTCGATGTCCTCTTCGCAGACGACGACATCGTCGTGGATGTGCAGCACCTCGGAAATGCCGCGAATGAGCGACGCATTGAGTCCAACATTTTCCGGACGCTCCACGACGTGGATCTCAGCCCAGTCCACACCGCGGAGGACGCGCCGTACTTCAGTGACGTCGGCAGTGTCGGAGGCGTTCCTCGGGCCGTCCGAGAACGCATAGATGAGCGGGACTCCGTTCGCGCGGAGCGCCGCGAGCGTACGCACGAGCATGCCCGCGCGACGAAAAGCGAACACCGCGACGGGCACTGGCTGTTTCACGCGACCCCTTCAGCGCACGAGGCCGGCCAGCCATGGGCACGCGCGCCGCGTCGTTCGGAGCAGCGCTCGAGCAGGAGGTGCCACGAAGAAGGATCATCCACCCAAAGACGCCATGGGCGCAACGACGCCAACGCTCGCTCGAGCGGGGCGAGGCGCCGGTAGGCGAAGAG
>CAIRBD010000500.1 GCA_903876745.1 uncultured Gemmatimonadota bacterium | reverse complement strand
CTCATCGAGCCTTCCCGTGCGCGAGAACGCGATGGCCATGTTCTGGAGCACGCGCAGATCGTTGGGCGTGTCGCGCAACGCCAAGCGGTACGACGTCAGCGCAGCGTCGTAGTCCCCCTGACGTTCGAGCACGAGCGCCTCTTTGAGATAATCGAGGCGCTGCGGCTTGACGTCGCTCTCAGACCAGCCGCCCAAAAGACGGCTCAACCAGGACATCGCGATGGCGGGCGGGATGGGAGGAAAAGGGAGGGCGGGCACGGGGTGTCATACCCCACACAAGGACGCGCCGCGCCCCTCTCAAGACACAAGCTATCTGCCCAGCGGAGGGGGGGGCAACCGAGCGGTTCCGCGCCGGGCGTCCCGGACCTAGCTTCCAGAGGGAGGTAGCGGTCCTCTTCAACCCCCGCACCCCATGGCCACCAAGAAAGCTGCCCGTCCGCCGAAGGACGTGTTCGAGGTCGATTGGCCGCTCTTCGGCGAGCTGTCGAGAGCGCTCGCCCTTCGCGTGTCCCGTGAGTTCGACCCGGAACTGGTGATCGGTGTGGCCACCGCGGGCGTCGTGCCGGGCGCGGTGGTCGCGGCCATGCTCGACCGGCCGTTCCACTCGATCCTCGTGAGCCGCCGATTCCGGTCCGAACACGTGCGGGAGACCCCGGCCGTGCTGGGTGCCGCCCCGCAGGAGGTGCGCGGCAAGCGCGTGCTCATCGTGGACGAGACCTGCGATTCGGGGATGACCCTGCGCCTTGCCATCGCCGCCATCGTCAACGCGGGCGCGGTGGACGTGCGAACTGCGATCAGCTTCAAGACGGGGGAGTACGAACCCGACTACTTCGCGCTCGAGACGGAGAGCGAGATCGTGTTGCCGTGGGACAAGGAGATATTGGTTGATGGGGAGCTCGCCCCGAACCCGAAATATGAACGGTGAGGGGGAGGGGGAGGGAAAGGGGGAGGGGGAGGGGAGGGGGAGGGGGAGGGGAGGGATAGCTGCAAGGGCCGAGGGAAACCCCTCGGCCCTTCTCTTTTCTCCCTGAGCTCGATGGTCGGGCGAACCGGCGACCCCGACTTACGCGAGTTCCTTCACCGCGTCGCCGTACCCAACGCCTTCCGCCACGCGCTCATACACTCGTCCGATCACTTCGGCGCTTCCCACGAGGAACCGGCAGCGCTCGGCGCCGTTGCTCCGGCACTCCACCTCGAGCACCGCCAGTGGTGCGTCGGCGGTGCGGCCGAAGAAATCGCTGAACAGTCCCATGCTGTAATAGCACGCGGGGTAGGGCATCGCCGAGGCCGGGTCGGCCTCTGCCCAGTCGGACGAGTCGATGGCTGCGGCCACGCCGTCAAGCGCCGAGATGCTCAGGCTGCCCCATCCGGCTTCGGCGAAGAACGCCGTCGCCTTGGCCTGGAAGGCGTCGATGTCGAGCGCCTCGGGGGCCGGCGCGCCCTGCGCCCCGAGCCATTCGCGGAACGCGTCGAACACGGGCGCCCCGCCGGCGTAGCCTGCTTCCTGCAGGTAGGTGGCGAAGTTCCCGCCAAAATCACGCAAGAGCGCGGCGCGCAGCGCGGCGAGCGAGAGGCGGGGAAACGCGACGAGTTGGGAGGCGGTGAGGTCGACGGGTGCCATGCGTGTGGTGGAGGTGGTCAGCGTCCGATGCGGCGCAGCAGTTCGGCTTCGTCGATGATCTCGGTGCCCAGTGACTTCGCCTTCTCGAGCTTGCTGCCGGCGTCCGCGCCGCACACGAGAAGAGTCGTCGCTTTCGACACCGAATCGGTGACTTTGCCTCCCGCCGATTCGATCAGCCCCTTGGCCTCCGTGCGGCTGAGCGTCGGCAGGGTCCCAGTGATGACGACCGTCATCCCCCGGAAGGCACTGCCGGCCTCGGTCTTCTGCGGTTCCTCGAAGGTCAGCCCGCTGTGCCGCAGGCGCTTGAGCAGTACGCGCATGTGCGGGTCGTCGAAATACTCGCGCACCGACGCGGCGATGGTCGGGCCGATGCCGTGCACCGCTTCCACCTCCTCGAGCGTGGAGGCGGCGAGCGCGTCCATCGTCTGAAAGCGGCGCGCGAGCAGCCGCGCCGCCTCCTCTCCCACGTGCCGGATCCCCAGCCCGAAGAGCAGGCGCGACAGCGGTTGCGCTTTCGACGCGGCGATCGCGTCCACCAGCGACTGCGAACTCTTCTCGGCGAACCGTTCGAGTGACGCGACCGTCTCCGCCCGCAACTCGTACAGATCGGCCACGTCGTGCACCAGCTGCGCGCCCACGAGCTGTTCGATGCGCGCGTACGACAGCCCGTTGATGTCCATCGCCCCGCGCGACGCGAAGTGCGTGATCGCTTCGAGCCGGCGCCCGGGGCAGCGGTCGTTCTCGCAGAAGATGTCCTTCTCGTCCACGCGCACCGGCGTGCCGCAGCTCGGGCAGACCGTCGGGATCGCGGGCGGCGCGGGGGGATGCTTGGCGTCGCGCTTCTCCGGCACCGGCCCGATGATCTGCGGGATCACCTCGCCGGCGCGACGCAGCATCACCACATCGCCGACGCGCAGGTCCTTCTGCAGGATGAGGTCGAAGTTGTGCAGCGTGGCGTACGTGACCGTGGTGCCCCCCACCTCCACGGGCTCGAGCACGGCGTACGGATTGATCTTCCCCGTGCGCCCCACGTTCACCTCGATGGCCACGAGCTTCGTCTCGGCGATGTCGGGGGCGAACTTGCGCGCGATGGCCCAGCGCGGCACGCGGCCGCCCACCACGCCGAGTTCCTGCTGCACGGCGAGCGAGTCCACCTTCACGACCATCCCGTCGATGCCGAAGTTCAGCTCGGCGCGCAGCGTGTGTTCGATCTCGTGCGCCCGCGCATACACCTCCGCCAGCGAAGCGCACCGCGCGCGGTGCGGCGCCACCGGGATCCCCCAGGCGGCGAGCGTGTCGAGCAGTTCCGTCTGCGTGGCGAACGGCAGCTGCTCCGCGCCGGGCACAGCGAAGGCATAGCCGAAGAACCGCAGTGGCCGCGACGCGCTCACCTGCGGATCGAGCTGGCGCAGCGAGCCCGCCGCCGAGTTGCGCGGGTTGGCGAACACCGGCTCACCCGCGCGCGCCCGTTCTTCGTTGAGTGCTTCGAACGCATCGAATGGGAAATACACCTCGCCGCGGATCTCGATGAGTTCCGGGTGTCCCGTGCCGAGCAGTCGCAGCGGGATCTCGCGGATCGTGCGGATGTTCGCGGTGACGTCCTCGCCGATGGAGCCGTTGCCCCGCGTGGCGCCCGTCGCCAGCACGCCGCCG
>CAIRBD010000499.1 GCA_903876745.1 uncultured Gemmatimonadota bacterium | reverse complement strand
ATGACGTCACGGGCGGTTTTGGCCGCGGCGGCGAGGGCCCGCGTGCCATTCGTGGTGGTGGTGACGATCACCCGTCCGCGCACGGCGGCCGGGGTGTACTCGAGCGGGGAGTTGCCGAGGTTGAAACCGGCGATCCGGACGGCATTCCGCTCGCCGGCGAGGAGGGCGTTGCCCACTTGGGCGGCCGCGCGGCGGGCGGCCGCAATGGTGGCCACGGGGATGACCGCGGTCGCGCCGCTATGCAGCGCCGTGGCGATGGAGGTGCTGGCGCGCAGCACATCGATGACCACCGCGAGGTGCGAGGGCGGCAGCGCCGACGGGAGTTCGGTGACGGTGAGTCTGGGCATCACGAGGCCGGCGGGCGGGAGACAACATCTACCGCGGAGACGCGGAGGACGCGGAGGCAGGTGCGGGAATGTTGCGACAGCACAGGCACCGAGTGCACCGACGTTCCCTTTTCTTAGTGTTTGTCCGTTGCCGTTCTTCGCGTTCTCTGCGTCTCTGCGGTAGAAGTTCGCAGTAGAAGTTCGCGGTAGCAGTGCGCGGTAGCAGTGCGCGGTAGCAGTTCGCGGTAGCAGTCGCGTGCGTCCCGCACTCGCTCACCCGGCGTCGAGCTCCATCGCCGCATGCGCCGGCGTCGGGCGCAGGATGAGCGTGCCGAGTGCCATCACCGCCATCAGCCCGCCCGTCGCGACATAGGCCGTGGCGAACCCGGGAGCGCCGCCGCCCGTGAAGTCGGCGATCGCGCTGATGGCGGCCGAGGCGGTGAGCGTGCCGATGGCCGTGGCGATGTTGATCACGCCCTGCGCCACGGCGCGCACCCCAGGCGGCGCTTCGTCGAGGGCGATGGACCGGAGCGCCCCGCCCACCACGACGCCTACGCCGAGCCCCACGGGGACGGACGCCGTCAGGAAGAGCCAGATGCCGTAGCCGGTGATGGCCGTGCCGCCGTATCCCAGCGCGAGCAGCGCAAAGCCGAGCACGAGGATGCTCCGTGCACCGACGCGATTGAGCACGCGTCCCGCCCCCATCGACCCGACCATCGACGCGATCACGAGGGGGAGCAGCGCGAAGCCGGCGTGCTTCGCCGTCACGCCGTACGCCAGCGTCGCGATGGACGTGAGGAAGATGATGGCGCCCATCGCAACGCCGGCGCCGACTGACAGGCCGTACGCCACGGCGAGCTGCCGCTTCTCGAACAGCAGCATCGGGATGATGGGCTGCGCCGCGCGGTTCTCCACGGCGATCAGCACCGCGAGGAGCACGACCGTCAGCGCGATGAACCAGGGCCAGAGCAACAGCCCGCTGAACCCGTCGAGCACGCGCGTGATGCCGAGCACGAGCGACACGAGCAGCACGAACGTCACGACGATGCCGCGCACGTCGATGGGCTGCTGCGCGGCGGCCGAGCGATGCGAGGGGAGCACGCGCGCGGCCATCCAGAGGATGACGGCGGCGATCGGCAGGTTGATGAGGAAGATCCAGTGCCAGCTCAGCACCACCATCAACAGGCCGGCGAGCGGGGGCCCGAGCACGAAGGCCATGCCGTACGTGGCGCCGATGAGGCCGAGCGCCCTCCCCCGCTGCGCGGGCGGGAACGAATCGCCTACCACAGCGCTCGCCGTGGGCGTGATGCCCCCCGCCCCGATCCCCTGGATGGCGCGGCCGGCGACGATCATCCAGAACCGCGGCGACGCGGCGATGAGCGCCGAGCCCACGGCGAAGATGCTCACGCTCCACAGGTACACGGGGCGGCGGCCGTAGCGATCGCTGAGATTCGCCATCAGCGCCGTGCTGATGAGCGAGAACAGCACGAACACGCTCATGATGAGGCCGACCTGCCGATTGTCCACGCCGAACGCTTCACGCAGCGCCGGGATGGCGGGGCCGACGACGGCCGTGTCGAGGGCCGCCATGAACACGCCGATGAACAACACCGGCATCAGCCGGCTCGGCGATGCGTCGCCCGCGGCGCCCTGCGGTGCCGCTACCGGGGCCGCACCAGTCACCCCTCCACGTCCTTGAGCAGGTAGGCGCCTTCCTGCTCGAGGAACTTGGTGTGCACCTCGCCGCGCGCGAAGTGCGGGTCGGACATCACGCGGCCGAGGAACGGGATCGTGGTCTTAACGCCCTGCACGATGAACGTGTCGAGCGCGAGCCGCATCTTGGCGAGCGCTTCCTCCCGGTCGCGCCCGCGGCAGATGATCTTGGCGATCATCGAATCGTAGAACGGCGGCACCGTGTAGCCGGCATAGACGTGCGTATCCACCCGCACGCCGTTGCCGCCGGGCGGATGGAAGACGTCGATCTTCCCCGGCGACGGCTGGAAGTTGCGGTGCGGATCCTCGGCGTTCACGCGGCACTCGATCACGTGTCCGCTCAGCCGCGGCGTCTCGGTGATGCTCATCGGGAGACCGGCGGCGATGCGGATCTGTTCCTTCACGAGGTCGGTATCGGTGAGCATCTCGGTGACGGGATGCT
>CAIRBD010000498.1 GCA_903876745.1 uncultured Gemmatimonadota bacterium | reverse complement strand
CTCGAGATGGGCCCCGTGGGCCCCGGCTCGCGCAAATGGCTCCCGCGCGAGACGGCGCCGCTCTGGGACATCCTGATGCAGCACCCCAACTACGACGCGTTCTATCAGGCGCGCAACATCCGCCCGCACCTCAAGAAGGTGGCGCCGGCGATGCTCGAGACCGGCGGCTACTACGACACCGAGGATCTGTTCGGCCCGTGGGGCACCTTCCGCGCCATCGAAGAACTCGCGGGAGCGAAAGGCAACGCCGGCAATCACATCGCCATCGGCCCGTGGAGCCACGGCGGCTGGTCGCGCGGCGACGGCAACGCACTCGGCTCGCTGCGCTGGACCGACAAGACCGCGCCGTACTTCCGTGATTCGATCGAGTTCCCCTTCTGGATGCATCATCTCAAGGGCGCGCCCGACCCGAAGATCCCCAAGGTGCTAGTGTACCGCACCGGCGCCGAGAAGTGGGACCGCTACGACGTGTTCCCGCCGAAGTACGCGGTGAAGAAGTCGTTGTACCTACAGGCCGGCGGCAAGCTCGCCTTCACCGCGCCCGCCGGCGGCGCGGCATACGACGAGTACGTGAGCGACCCCGCGAACCCCGTGCCGGTGGTGGACCGCAAGTCCGCGCAGGGGATGCCCGGCGATTACATCACGGGCGACCAGCGTTTTGCATCGAAGCGGAGCGACGTGCTCACGTACGTGAGTGAGCCGCTCACCGACGACATCACCGTTGCGGGCGCCGTGTCGCCGCTGCTGTATGTGGCCACGAGCGGCACCGACGGCGACTTCGACGTGAAGTTCATCGATGTTTGGCCCGACGACGCGCCCAACTGGCCTGGCGACACCACCGGGTTCAAGGTGGCCGGCTACCAGCAGCTCGTGCGCGGCGAGCCGTTTCGCGGCAAGTTCCGCCGTGGCTTCGACGCGCCGGTGGCGTTCACGCCCAACACGCCCGACTCGCTGCGCTTCGCGATGCCCGACATCAACCACACGTTCAAGAAAGGGCACCGCATCATGGTGCAGGTGCAGAGCTCGTGGTTCCCGCTCACCGACCGCAACCCACAGACGTTCGTGCCGAACATCTTCGAGGCGAGCCCCGCGGATTTCGTGAAGGCGACGATGCGCGTGTACCACGCGCCGGGCCGGTTGAGCCGCCTCGACGTGGTGGTCACGCCGTAGTGCGCCTTCCGCTCCTGCTGGTGGGCGCCGCGCTGCTCGCAGCCGGCGCCGCATCAGCTGCCGCGCAATCACCCGCGTCCCGTGAGATGACGGGGCGCGCCGTGCGCGCGGTCAAACCGCCCGTCATCGACGGGCGTGACGACGACCCCGCGTGGGCCGCCGCACCCCCGATGACGGACTTCCGGCAGTTCGACCCCGGAGAAGATCTCGATCCGGCGTTCCGCACCGAGGTGCGGGTCGTGTATGACGACCGCTACCTGTACGTGCTCGCGCGCGCGTACGACCCGCACCCCGACAGCATCATCTCCCTGCTCAGCCGCCGCGACATCAAGACGGCGAGCGACCAGCTGAAGATCATCATCGACGCGTTCCACGACGGCCGCACCGGCGTGGAGATGGCGATCAACCCGGCGGGCGTGAAGCGCGACTTCTCGATCTACGGCGACAACATCGAGGACGCGACGTGGGACGGCGTGTGGGATGCCGTGGCACGCATCGACGAGAAGGGATGGGTGGCCGAGTTCCGTGTGCCGTTCAGCCAGCTGCGGTTCAACGCCCGGGACACGCACACGTTCGGCTTCGGGGTGTGGCGCGACATCGCACGAACCGGCGAGCGCGATGCGTGGCCGGTGTACCGGCTGTCGAAGAGCGCGCTCATCTCGCAGCTCGGCACGATCACCGGTATCACGGGGATCGCGCCCGCCACCCGGCTCGAGTTGCTGCCGTACGGTGTGGTGAAGAACGCGAGCGAGCCCGCTCCGGCGGGTTTCCGCGCCGTGAACAAGGGCACCGTGGGACTCGACGTGAAGGCAGGGCTCACGCCGAACGTGACCGTCGACGCCACGATCAATCCTGACTTCGGCCAGGTCGAGGCCGACCCCGCGGTGCTCAACCTCTCCGCGTTCGAGATCCGCTTCGACGAACGGCGCCCGTTCTTCCAGGAGGGCGCCGGACTGTACCGCTGCGGCGGCCCCTGCGAAGGGATCTTTTATACGCGGCGCATCGGGCGCACACCGCAACTGCGCGCCTCGGCCAACGACCCGGCCTTCACCCCCATCGTGGGCGCTGCAAAGCTCACGGGGCGCTTCGCCGACGGCACGGCGATCGGCATCGTCGAGGCCGTCACCGATCGCGTCGTCGGCACCGCCGGCACGACCATCGAGCCGCGGACGAACTACTTCGTGCTGCGCGGCGTGCGCGAGGGTGACCGCGGCCTCTCGCAGGTCGGCTTCGAACTGACCGACGTGCGCCGCACGCTCGACGCGGCCACCGAACCCCTCCTGCGGCGCAACGCGACGATGGCGATCGTGCAGGGCTACACGCGCCTCTTCAGCGACGACTGGCGCGGCTCGCTGTATGTGGGCGCGAACCACGTGGAGGGGAGCCGCGGCGCGATCACCGCCACGCAACTCGGGAGCGTGCACTACTTCCAGCGCCCCGACGGCGACGCCCGGTTCGACTCCACCCGCACGTCACTCGGCGGCGGCGCCGTGGGCGGCGAGGTGATGAAGCTCGCTGGAGCCGTGCGCTACGATTTCTACTTCCGATACGCGAGCGCGGGCATCGAAGCCAACGATTTCGGCTTCGTGACGCTCGTGAACGACGCGAACGTACGCAATGAGATCGACCTGCAGCAGCTCACGCCAAGTGGGTGGCTGCGCGCGTCGTTCTCGTCGCTCGTGCTCGACTCGCACTGGAGCACGGGCGGATTGCCCGTGACTGAAGTGCTGCAGGCACGGTCGTCGTTCACGTTCCCGAATTACTGGGGCGGCATCCTCACCTACACGCTGAGCGATTTCGGCGGCACGTACTGCGTGAGCTGTGCGCGCGGCGGCCCCGCGCTGCGCCAGTCGCCCAAGAACGGGTTCCGCGTGGACCTCACCGCCGACCCGCGGCCCCCGGTCGTGCCGCACGCGGCCTTCCGCGCCGGCACGAGCGACGAGGGGCGGTCGTTCTACCGCGGCGCCGACCTCGGCGCCGACCTGCGCGTCGCGAGCCAGTTCTCGGCGACGTTCCTCGGTTCGTTCGACCACGTGGTGAACGACCAGCAGTGGGTGGGCAACTACGGCGCCGTGCGCAGCGACACCACGCACTACACCTTCGCGCGGCTCGACCAGAACATCCTCGCGCTCACGGGACGGCTCAACTGGACGGCGACGCCGGACCTCTCATTCCAGCTGTATGCGCAGCCCTACATCAGCACCGGCGCGTATGGCGCGCCGCGCGAACTCGACGCGCCGCATGCGTCGGCGTACGACGCGCGATTCCGGGCATACGGCGCTGCCGCGCCCGCCGGCTTCAACTACAAGCAGTTCAACTCGAACATCGTCGTGCGCTGGGAGTACCGGCCCGCGAGCACACTGTTCCTGGTGTGGCAGCAGGGACGCATCCAGACCGACCGAAACCTGGGCAGCTTCGACGGACCGCGCGACGTGAACGATCTGTTCGTGACGCACCCCGACAACACGGTGCTCGTGAAGCTGTCGTGGTGGATCAACCCGTAGTCACGGGACCGCCGCTCATTCCACGCGCAGGACGTTCAGCACCTTGTGCCCCGACTTCCACAGGTCGTCGAGGAACGCGTCGAGCCGTTTGCCGCTGAGGCGCACCACGCACACCGGCCGCTGATGCTGCACGGCGAGGATGAAGCTGTTCACGCGGATGCCGCGCCGCTTGGCCGCCACGGCGAGCCACTCGAGCACATCCTCGCCCGCCGTCACGTCGAACGTGACGCGCGCATCCCCCTTCTCCGTGGCGAGGATGTTGGCGAAGGCGCGGAAGATGTCCGATTCCGTGATCATCCCGGCCAGCACGCCGTCGCGGGTCACGGGGATCGAGCCGATCTTCTGCCGGCGCATCATCGTCGCGACCTCCTCGAGTGCCGTCTCGGGCGTCGTCGTGATCGGGTCGGCCTTCATGATCTCGACGGCGGTCATCGCCATCACCTTCGCGTCCTCGCTCACGGCGCGCAGCGAACGCATGCCGGCCGGCAGGGCGCGGAAGATGTCGGTCTGCGAGAGGATCCCCACCACCTTCACGATGCCGTCGCGGATGGCGAGCACCGGAAGCCGGCGGATCTTGCGCGCCTGCATCAGCTCCGCGGCCTCGAGGATGGGCGTCGTGGGTTCGATGCTGAGCACGTCCTTGGTCATCCACATGCTGACGATCATCGCGCACCTTCCTCCGTCAGGGCCGTCGGCCCGTCATTCGAGTTATTTGGGCGGCGTGTCCGCCGGCCGGCCGCGCCGCGGCAGATCATGCCAGCCGACGAGTCGCACGTTCCGTTCGGTCAACTCGCGCTGGAACACGTCGCCCATCAGCACGTCGAGGTCGCGCTGCCGCCATGCCGCGCCCCACGCTTCCGCGCCTTCGGTCAGCCCCTGCAGCTCCGGGTCGTCATAGCCCGGATGCACCACCAGTTCCGACACGCCCGACGGTGCGCCCCGCACCGCGAGTTCGTACCAGCGCGGCCAGCGCGCCGCCGTCTCCACCGGCGTGATCGTCGTCCACGCGTCGAGCAACGGCGCATCGCTCAGTTGCGACGCGAGG
>CAIRBD010000497.1 GCA_903876745.1 uncultured Gemmatimonadota bacterium | reverse complement strand
GTGACGTCATCGTGGGGTCATACGTCAACTTCTCGGGAGTCCTCGCCTCGGTGCGTGCTGCGCTGGGGCGGGGATTGGATGTTGCCATCGTCTGTGCGGGAAGCGAGGGGCATCTCTCGCTCGAGGATACAGCGTGTGCCGGGCGCTTCGTGCGTCTTGCGCTCCGTGGTCTCCCCAGCCGCGCAACGGTGACACTGAACGACGCAGCGCGTGCCGCGCTGCTCATCGAGAAACCGTATGTCAAAAGCCTCGCGCGGCTCTTCGAACACGCCAGCCACGGACGAACGCTTCAGCGCGGAGGATTCGCCGCTGACCTCGCGGCGTGCCGTGCGCTCGACACGTGCCCCGTCGTCCCGCGACTCGTCGGACGAGAGCTCCGCGCGCGGTCGCCGCGCCGAGCTCCTGGACGATGACATCGATCTCGACCTCGACATCACCAAGCCGCGCCGCATCCGCCGCGCGCCGCGCCCCGAGGCCGTCGTAGACAGCGCACCCAAGCCCACCGAACACGAACTGAAACAGATGGCGCGCCGCACGCATCTCAAACGGGAGATCGGCGGCATCGCGCTCTTGCTGGCGTCGGTCTTCATCGCCGGCTCGCTCCTCGCCGGCGGTGCGGCGGCGGGGCAGTCGTGCAGCGACGCGGGCGGCATCTTCGGTCCGGTCGGCGCCTGCCTCCGGATGAGCGTGCTCCTCTCGCTCGGCGCACTCTCGGCCGTCATCGTCCCGTTCATCCCGGCCGTGCACGCGCTGCGCCTGCTCGGCCGGCTCGACGAGAGCAACGACAAACGCTGGCTGGTGTTCACGATCGGCCTTGCCGCCATCGTGCCCGTGGCCGCCGCGCTCGCGCGCGGCGCGGGCATCGACGCGGCGCAGATCGATCCGTACGCCGGCCTCGTAGGGTCGTTCGTCGCGTACTACATCGTGAAGGCCATCGGGCTCGGTGGGGCGTGGGTCGTGATCGCCATCCTCACGAGCGGGTTGATGGTCGTGGCGCTCGCGTGGAATCCGGTGCGGTTGCTCGTGGGAGGGAAGGGCAACCGCGGAACCGCGGAAACTCGCGGAGGAACGGCAACGGCGATTCTCGCGGAGACGGCGACTTCTGGGGGAACTGCGCTTGCCGGCGCGGCACTGACCAAGGCCGAGGCGTTGGAGCCAGATTCAAACGAAATGCCGGCCCTCGACTTGTCCTTGATGGAAGCCGCCGGCAGCGCGACCGTCGAAGCCGACGACGAACTCGCCTCTCCCACTGAAGTACCTGCGCAAACCAGCGGCGTCGTTAAGAGCAAGAAGAAACAAACGAAGGCCGAGAAGTCCGAAGCCCACGCCCAGGAAGTCGCCGAGGCCATCAACGCCGGCGCCGACCCCGTGGACCTGACCGCCGACGATCTCCCCTCGCTCGACCTCCTCACGCCCGCGCCGCCGCGCAACGCGGACGCCGGCAAGGCGCATCTCGACGCCATGGGGCTCAAGCTCATGGACGCCCTCCGCACGTTCCGCGTGGAAGGCAACCTGAGCGGCCGCACCACGGGCCCCACAGTCACGCAGTTCGAGATCGAGCCGAGCCCCGGCGTGAAAGTGCGTCAGTTCGCGAACCT
>CAIRBD010000496.1 GCA_903876745.1 uncultured Gemmatimonadota bacterium | reverse complement strand
CGCGCCCGGCATGGACATCGTGCGGCTGGTGCGCCCGCGCCGTGCCGCGCGCGCCTGCTGGTGCGAGAGTCGGCGCGCCGCGGCGTTCGCGATGCGCGCGCTCGGACGCACCGCACCGCCCGCGCGAGCGAAAGACCCCGCCGCGCGCGACGCGCTCAGCGGCGCGCGTGCAGCGCCGATGCTGCCGATGTACACCTCGACCGTCGAGTCCGGCGCGAACGAATCGGGAGCGCCGCTCTGCGTGAAATGACCGTAGAGTTCGACGTACGCCCAGTTCTTGAGCTTGCCGGCCGTGCTGCCGCCGCCGAAGGTCACGTTCCCTTCGACGTACAGGTAGTCCGCGTTCGTCATCTTGACCGTCGCGCCACTCGTCGTGGCGAAGTCGCCATAGGTGTCGAACTCGAAGCCGTTCAGGTCGAGCATGGCGGCGTTGCCCGTCACCGTGGCCGACCCGTTGACGTAGAAATCGTTGAGGAGCAGCGCGGTGCCACCGCTGAACGTGGCGTTGGTGACCACCGAACCCCACGCCGACCAGATGTTGGGAGCGCCGGTGAAGGTCGTGTTGGCCGGGCGCCACGCGTCGGGCCAGTTGACGGTCGTGCTGTCGGTGAAGTTGCCGCCGATGGATGCGGTGCCGGTCCCCGTCACGCCGTACGAGTAGGCGCGGAGCATCACGTTGCCGGCCACGGTCAGGTCGAAGGCGCCCATCGCGAGTGACGTCCCCTGCCGCACCTCCAGGCTGCGGACGGAGGCATTCGCGGTCAGCTGCGGGTAGTTGTCGCTCGACGTGTAGGGAATGAGGATCGAGTCGGCGCTCGTCGGCACGCCGGCCGGATTCCAGTTGGCTGCCGTGCTCCAGTCGCTGGACAGTCCGCCGACCCAGGTGCGCACCGTCGCGACGGCGACGGCCGTAGCGGTCACCGTCTTCGCGACCGCGGTCGGGACGCGCGGCCCACTGACGATCAGGGTCTGCGCGCCACTGGTGCTGCCGAGCGTCCATGCGACCTGCGCGCGCGCCTGCGCGTCGGTGCTCACGTTCGCCGGCGTCGCGTGTCCGCCCGCCGACGCGGTGAACGTGAGCGGTTCGCCAGCGATCGGATTGCCCGCGGCATCCGCCACGCTCACCACGACAGGCTGCGCCAGCGCGCTGTTCGTCGACCCGGTCTGGCCGCCGCCACTGACGACGGTGAGGCGCGCGGGCGCGCCGGCCGTCATGTCGAACGCCGCGGAGACGGCACTCGTGAGCGACGCGGCGGTCGCACTCAGCGTGTAGCCCTTTGCGGCGACGGGAATGGCGAGCGCCGGGAACCGCGCCACGCCGGCGACCGCGGCGTGGCTGCCCGCGCCCAGGAGATTACCGCCGCCGGGGTTCGTCCCGAACGCGATGGCGATGGCGCCGGTGTAGCTCGTGACCGTGTTCCCGTTCGCGTCCTGCACCGTCACTTCGGGCGCGGGGGTGAGCACCAGATCCACCGACCCGCCGGTCGGCGATGTGGTGAAGATGAGTTTCGCCGCCGCACCGGCGGTGACTTCGAACGGGGCGCTCGTCACGCCCGTGAGCGCGCTCGTAGCGGCCGTGAGCGTGTAGCCCTTGGCGGCGCGTGCGATGGACAGATCGCCGAACGTGGCGGTGCCGGCCACCGCGGTCACCGTCGCCGTCCCGGCGAGCGGCGTCGTGCTGCCAGACAGTCCGCCGCCGAGCGTCAGCGTGACCGACCCGGTGAAACCGAAAGCGAGATTGCCCTGCGCGTCCTGCGCTTGCACGACCACCGACGGAATGATCGCGCCGGCGGTGCTCGTCGCCGGCGGCGTGGTGAACACGAGCTTCACCGGCGTGGGCAATGTGGCATTCGCGGTGTACGTGATGGGCGAGCCGGAGAGGCCGGTCGCCGAGGCGGTGACCGTCTGTGCGCCCGCGACGGGTCCGAGCGTCCACGTGGTCCGCGCGAGGCCGTTCGCATCAGTCGTCGCGACCGACGTGCCGAGCCTGCCGTTGCCAAGCGTGACGGTGAACGTCACGGCCACGCCGCTCACGGCGTTGCCGAGCGCGTCGCTCGCCCTCACAGCGAGCGGTAGTCCGAGCGCCGTGCCGGCGAGTCCGGTCTGCGCGTTGCCGCTGGCGAGCGCGAGCGCCGACGCGGGGAGTGGCGTGACGGTGAAGGGGAGGCTCGTGGACGGGGGAAGATTCGCGGCGCTCGCGGTGAGGGCGTATCCGCCACCGGCCTTGGCGATCGCCAATCCCGGGAAGCGGGCGACGCCCGCGACGGCGG
>CAIRBD010000495.1 GCA_903876745.1 uncultured Gemmatimonadota bacterium | reverse complement strand
GCTCATCCAGCGGCACTTCCAGCCCGCCAAGAGCGAGGCCGGCGCGCCGCGGATGCAGGTGCGCGAGCACCTGCGGAAGATGATCCGCTTCGCCCGGCTCAACCTGATGGAAGAGTGGCCGATGCGCGGTCCGTTCGACGCGATCTTCTGCCGCAACGTGATGATCTACTTCGACCGCCCGACGCAGGAGCGGCTCGTGAACCGTTTCTTCACCATGCTCGCACCGGGCGGTTATCTGTTCATCGGCCATTCCGAGACGCTGCACGCACTGGACCACGGCTACGCCTACGCGGCGCCGGCCGCGTACGTGCGACCGTGAGCGCTCCCGCCTTCTCGCTCCGCCCGTCCCGCGACGTCGTCGTGGGGATGGCCGACGCGAAATGTTCGAACGAGGCCGCCGAGCGGCTCGTGACGTACGCGCTGGGCAGCTGCCTGGCGGTGGCGATCCACGATCCGGCGGCCGGCGTGGCCGGGCTGCTGCACGTGATGATGCCCGACTCGGCGATCGACGCGGCGAAAGCCGCGGCGAACCCGGCGATGTTCGTGGACACCGGGGTGCCGCAGCTCTTCAAGGCCTGCTACGCCCTCGGCGCGAAGAAAGAGCGGATGACGGTGATCGTCGCCGGCGGCGCGCATCAGGGCGACAACGAAGACGATGACCGCTTCCAGATCGGCAAACGCAACTTTGCCGCACTGCGCAAGCTGCTGTGGAAGAACGGCGTGATGATCGGCGCCTCCGAAGTGGGAGGCTCGCGTCTGCCGCGCACGCTCTTGATGGAAGTGGGCACGGGTGCAGTGACGTTGAAAGTGAACGGGCGCGAGATCGCGCTCAAGGCGGGAGGCTGAGATGGCATTGAATGTTCTCATCGTCGACGATAGCGCGGTGATGCGCACGATGGTGCTGCGGACCCTCAAACTCAGCGGCGTGCCGCTGGGCGAGATCCACGAGGCGCCGGACGGACAGGCGGGGCTCGAGGTCCTCCAGGAACACTGGATCGATCTCGTACTGCTCGACCTGAACATGCCGCGCATGAACGGCGAGGAACTGCTCGGCGAGGTGCGCGGCAATCCCGAGACGGCGAACGTGCCCGTCATCGTCGTGTCCACCGAAGGCAGCGAGTCGCGCATCAACCTCATCCACAAACTGGGCGCGGGCTTCGTCCACAAACCCTTCCGTCCCGAGCAGCTGCGGACGGCGATCCTCGCTCTTACCGGACTCTCCGATGACGCTCACGAAACCAGTGCCGTTGCATCAAACGTCGGCAGCGACTTTTGAGGATCTCGCCATGCTGGTCCCCCTCGATTATCTCGAGGAGGAGCAGCGGGACGTTCCGCTCGCGCACGGCGTCGTCGTCCGGTTCTTCGGACCGATGACGGGGCGCCTCGAGCTCCGCGTGTCCGAACGGCTGCCGCGCGTCGTGGCCGAGAACATGCTGGGTCTCGACGATCCGCCGGAACAGTTGCAGCGTGACGCGTTCGGCGAACTCGCCAACGTGCTCACGGGCAACCTGCTCTCCGACATGACGCACGCCGTGGGCGTGTTCCACCTCCGTCCGCCGACGAAGATCCCGGCGGAGATGGGGGCCGAGGTGCCGGTGGCCGAGACGGCGCTCGCGCTGGAGGAGGGACGGGCGAACGTGCGTCTCTTCATCACCTTGGGTGGTTGACCCGGAGCAAGTCAGATGATCCGCGTGCTGGTGGTCGATGACTCGGCGCTCGTCCGCAAGATCCTCACGGACGAGCTGTCGAAACACGACGACATCGAGGTCGTGGGGACGGCGGTGGATCCGTATGCCGCGCGCGACAAGATCGTGAAGCTGCGCCCCGACGTCCTCACGCTGGACGTCGAGATGCCGCGCATGGACGGTCTCTCGTTCCTCGAGAAGCTGATGAAGCACCTGCCGATGCCGGTGGTGGTGCTCAGCTCGCTCACGCCCAAGAACTCCGAGACGGCGCTCCGCGCGCTCGCCCTCGGCGCCGTCGAGGTGATCGCGAAGCCGGGATCGTCGTTCTCCACGGGTGACGTGGCCGTGAAGCTCGTCCAGGCCGTGCGGAACGCGGCGACGGCGCACGTGACCCGCCGCGTGTCGCCCTCGCCGACCGACAAGTTCCAGGCGCCGGCGCCGCTCGGCTCGCTCCTGACGACGCACAAGGTGCTCGCCATCGGCGCGTCCACGGGGGGCACCCGCGCCCTCGAGGACGTGCTGCGCGGACTCCCGCACGACGCCCCGGGGACCGTCATCGTGCAGCACATGCCGCCCGGCTTCACCGACGCGTTCGCGCGCCGGCTCGACGGCCTCTGCGCGATGAACATCCGCGAGGCGCGCGACGGCGACGACGTGGTGCCCGGTACGGTGCTCATCGCCCCCGGCGACTACCACATGCTCCTCGTGCGCAGCGGCGCCCGCTATGTGGTGCAGATCAAGGGCGGACCACCCGTGCATCATCAGCGCCCCGCGGTGGACGTGCTTTTCCAGAGCGTGGCACGGAGCGCCGGAAAGAACGCCGTGGGGGTGATCCTCACGGGGATGGGTGGGGACGGCGCCGCCGGTCTGTTGCAGATGCGGCAGGCGGGGGCGCGCACGATCGCACAGGACGAGGCAAGCTGCGTGGTGTTCGGCATGCCGAAGGAAGCGATCAAGATCGGTGCCGCCGAGGAGATCGTGCCCCTCAACCAGATGGCGCAGACCATCCTCGCGAAGTTCCTCGTGCACGAGCCCGCCGTCGCGTACTGACGGCGGGACGCGGCGCGACCGCCGCTAGCGGATCTTTCCGACGCAGAACTGCGACACGGGCAGTCCGAGCAATTTCGCCAGCACGATCTGTGCGTCGCGTGCGGTGATCTTGCCGTCGCAGTCGGCGTCGCCGTTCGGCAGCGCCTTGGCCGGGAGTGTGAGCGGGAGCCCCGCGGCCGCCTGCAGGATGAGCTGGACGTCGACGGCGGTGATCTGTCCGTCGCCGTTCACGTCGCCGCGCAGCACGCCGACGGCCACGGCACCGCCGTTCACGACGCTGAGCGCTCCGAGCAGACTGCCCGTGGTGGTGCTCGTGAACGTCGTGACGCCCGTCACGAGCGCCGACTTCTTGCCGCTCGTGTCGCCGACGAAGCGATAGAACAGCCGGGCGAGCGGGACCACGCCGGCAGCCCCCGGCAGCGCCGACGCGCTCAGTTGCACCTTGCCGATTCCCACGGCCGTGACCGCTGGCGCCGCGAACCCCGTGGCGATGGCGCGGACGGAATCGAGACGCACCACCGACGAATCCCACGCGACCGTCGCCGCATACGCGCCAAGCGCGCTGCCCGGGAGCGCGCGCAGGTCGGCCTGCAGGTCGATGGACGCGAGGTCGTTCTGCGCGCCGCGGATGGTATCGCCCGCGAACGCGACGACGGCGACGGAGGCGCGCACGACGAGCGTGTCGATCACACGCACCGGCGCGCCGACGGAAGGCGACGTGACCGTGATCGTGTCCACGTACCGGCCGACGACGAGCCCTGTGGCGTTGCGCGTCCAGCGCAGGCGACCCGGCCCGACGCCGGCCGCGGTGACGAGCGTCGTCCACGCGTGCCCTTTCGTGGCCGTCCACGTCGCGACGGCGGCCGAATCACCGCTCATGGCGACATCCACGGAATCGGCCCGCGGCGGCGTGGTGCCCACGGTGACGGTATCGCGCCGCGATGTCGCCGAGAG
>CAIRBD010000494.1 GCA_903876745.1 uncultured Gemmatimonadota bacterium | reverse complement strand
GTGCGGGTGCCCGTGCAGGGACACTTCGGCCGGCTCGACAAGGGCGTGCCCCTCGAGGGCGTGAGGGCGCTGGCCGCGGCCGTGAACGCCGCCGGCGGCCGCTTCGAGGCGAACGAATACGACGCCGGCCACGCATTCTTCAACGACGGCCGGCCGACCGTGTTCAACCCCGAGTGCGCGGCCGTCGCGTGGGAGCGCACGCTCGAGTTCCTGCGCGCCACGCTGGTTTGACCGGCTGAGGCGCTCGCCGGCGACGTCTGGCGTCGGCGGCGCACCGTGCGCACACTTCCGGCATTCCCCAACAGGAGCCGGACCGTTGCCGCGTCGCGTTCTGCAGCACATGCTCGTTCTCTCGCTTGCCGCGGCTGTTCCCGCGGCGCTCGCCGCGCAGGAGACCCCCACCGAACGTGAGGCCGCCCGCGGCGTGCTGCAGCAGATGGCGGCGCTCGAGCAGTCCATCGACGTGCCGGCGCTCGTGGCACGTCTCACGGGTGCGAATGCGACCCGCGACGCGGTCGTCGCGCGCGCGGAAGCGCTCATGCACGGGGAACTGCTCGCCCTCGGCGACGACATCACGCGCCATCCCGAGCACGGGTTCGTGGAGACGCGCTCGGTGGACAAACTCGTCACGTGGCTGCGCGCGCACGACTTCACCGTGACCGTGGGGGTGGCCGGACTGCCGACGGCCTTCGTGGCCAAGGCCAACAAGAACAGCGGCGCGCCCAACCTCGGCGTGATCGTGGAATACGACGCGCTGCGCGGCACGAAGGGTGATTTTCACGGCGATCAGCACAGCACGCAGGGCCCCATCGGCTTGGCGGCGGCGGTGGCGATGTCGGAGTATCTCGCGGCCAATCACCTGCCCGGCAGCGTGACCGTATACGGCACCCCCGGCGAGGAGATGATGCCGCCGAACGCCAAGACGGTGATGCACGAGGCCGGCGTCTTCGCCGGCGCCGACATCCTGCTGCGCAGCCACGCGAGCGTCGCGACGACGCGCCCCGCGCCCGGATTCGGCACTTGCTGCCTGAACATCAACGGCACGAAATACACGTTCAGCGGCGCGCCCGCGCACCAGATGACGGCGTGGAACGGCCGCAACGCGCTCACCGCCGTGATCCATCTGTTCAACAACATCGACGGCCTGCGCAGCAACATCCGCCCCGAGGCGCGTATCCAGGGGATCATCACGGAGGGGGGCGCGGCGCCGAACGTGGTGCCCGACCGCACGGCGGCCGATTTCTATATCCGGTATCCCGATGCGATCTATCTGGCGCAGATGACGCAGATGATCGACGACGCCGCGCGCGCCGCGGCGCTCGAGACGGGGACGAAGGTGAAGATCGACCACTACGGTGAGGCACGCGACGGCATCTCGGTGGCCTCGCTGGCCGAGGTGGGGTTCGCGTACATGAAGAAGTACGGCGCGACGAGCGTGACCGCAGAGCCAGGGAAGCCGCAGGGCTACGAGGAGACCGGGAGCGTCTCGAGCGCGATCCCCGGGCTGGGATTCAGTGCCGCGAGTTCGAGCGCCCCGAACCACACGTACGAGATGGAAGCCGACGCGCTCACCGAGGTGGGCCACAAGGGATTCGTCGTGGATGCGCGCGCGATGACGGCGCTGCTCTTCGACTTTGGCACGCGCGCCGAGTACCGCGCCGTGGTGAAGAAGGAGTTC
>CAIRBD010000493.1 GCA_903876745.1 uncultured Gemmatimonadota bacterium | reverse complement strand
GTGGCGCGGGCGCGTTCGGCGAAGGCCTGGGTGAGCGTCACTTCGAACCGGAACAGGTCGAGGTGCTTCCGCCGCGCCTCGTCGCACACGACCGCGGCGAAGGGGTGGCGCCACGCGAGCAGCTGCGCGCCGACCGTCGCCACGTCACCGGCCGTCGCGAGCTGATGGAGAGCCCGCAACGGCAGGGCCATCGTGGGAATGAGGCTCGCGACGCGCACGTCAGGGGGAGCGCCCGCCACGGCGCCGCGCACGAGCACGCGGATGCTGCGGCGGTCCTCGTCGTCGAGCAATGGCGCGAGGTGCATCACGCGCGCGCCCGCCCAGTGCGCGAGCACGCGCAGTCGGGCGCCGGCGCGGCGGCGCAGCGCGTGCTCGATATCGCACGCGCTGTACGGCATCGCGGGTGGCGGCGCGTTGAGCATGCCAAGTGCCGTGAGCTGCGCTCCGAGCGCGCCGATGCCATGCGACTCGCACAGCGCGTGGAGTTGGTCCGGCCGGAGCAGGTGCGACGCGAGACCGCGCGTTCGGGTGATGACGTCGCCCCAGTCGGTCATGACGGTGGCCCCGTGAGTTGCTGCGCCACGGCGATGGCCAGCGCCGCGCGGTCGCGCTCGAGACGACGCGCGAAGGTGGCGTCCACCAGCACGCCGCCGTCGGCCGACGCGACGCGCACACCCAGCGGCACGGTATCGTCCACCACGACGAGCTCCGGCAGTACACCGAGCGCATCCAGCAACGGCGCCACCGCATCGGCCACCGCGCGGTTGCATCGCACCACGGCGCCCTTGGCCGGGACGCAGCGCAGCGCCTGCACGATGGACCGGCCCACCACCGCGCCGAGGTCGGGATGGTCCGCGAACGCCGGCAACTGCGCCGCGGCCGCCGCGAAGATGCGGTCGAGCGCCTCCGCCCTCGCGGTCAGCGTGTTGAACCGCACCTGCTGCGCCGCCTCGGCAGTGGCCAGCGCGAACGCAACAGCCACGTCGCTCTCACGCGCGGCGACGACTTCGGCATGGTGGACGGCCGCCTCCAGCGCCGCTGCGGCGCGGACGCGCTCCCCCTCGACGTGCGCCGCCTCGACGTGCGCCGCCGCCTCCGCGAGCGCGTTGCGGCGCAACTGGTCGAGCAGCGGCGAGGCCGGAGCGGCCATGGCTCAGCCTCCACCGCCCCCACGCAGGATGATCAGGATGGCGACGATGAAGCCGAGGATGACCATCGTCTCGGGGATCGCCACGAGGATGATGATCGTCCCCGCCAGCTCGGGCTTCTCGGCCAGTGCCGCTGCACCCGCCGTGCCGATCTTCGATTGCGCCCACGCGGTGGCGAGCGCGGACATCGCCATCACGCCCGCGGCGCTGATTACGATCCACATTGTGCTCATACGGCGTTCCCGTGGAGGCCGGCGCCCGGCGGCGCCGTCCGGTGACCGAACGGCGCATACTTGTGCCCGCCGGGGCTGTAGAACTTCCCGAAGAACTCCACATAGTGGAGGCGGAGCGCGTGAATCGCCGGGCTGAACAGCCCGATGGCGAAATTCACGAGGTGGAACAGGAGCGCGAATACCAGCCCGATGGCCGTGCTGCCGACGGCGCCGACCATCTGGTTCGCCACCACGGCGAGCATCACCGACGCCGTGCCGATGGCCATGATGCGCGCGTACGACATGACGTTGCCCAGCGTCGCCAGGAACTCCACCGGCGCGATGAGCCCTTCGGTGAACACCAGCACCGGGAAGGCGACGAGGAGCGCGATCACCGCCGGCGTGAAGAGCGCCGCGGGCAGCACCTCGAACGCCGCCATCAGCGCTGCGACCACGAGCAGCACCATCACCGCCGACACGCCGCTGCCGACCGCGTGCCTCGCGTGCTTTCGTCCGGCGCTGATGGCGCCGAGCACGAGCCCCAGCACCACGTGCACCACCCCGAGTCCCACCGCCGCCGCGAGCGCCGCGATGATCGCCTGCTCGCGGTCGTAGATGATCGGCTGGAGGCCGAACAGCCGTTTGCCGAGATCGCCGAAGTACTCGCCGTAGAGCACGCCGAAGATGATCGCGAACAGCGCGCACGGGCCGGCGACCTCGGCCATCGTCCGCGGCAGCGAACCCGGCGCCACCTTGCGATGCACCGCCAGCGCCAGCGCGACGAGCATCAGCCCGTAGCCCACGTCGCCGAGCATCATCCCGAACATCATCGGGAAGAACACGGCGACGAACGGCGTCGGGTCGATGCTGCCGTACCTCGGCAGCGGGAGCAGCGCGATCAGCACCTCGAACGGCCGGAACAGGCGCGGGTTGGAGAGCACGACCGGCGCGTCCTCTTCACCCCACTCCTCGCGCGCGATGCTCTCCACCATCACCGTCGGCCCCGCGGCGTCGCTCACCAGCTTCGTGAGGACGGGCACCCCGGGCTCCGGCATCCAGCCTTCGATGGTGAAGGCGTGCGGAGTCACGGCACAACGCTCGTGCGCCGCCGATGCGGCCAGCCAGTCGGCGATGGTCGAGTGCGCGCGCCGCAGCTCCGCACCGTGCGTGCGCGCGAGTGTCGCGCGCCCCTTGCGGCAGCTCTCCATCTCAATCGGGATCTGTTGCAGCCGGTCGAGCATCTTCGGCACGGCGTCCTGCAGTGGCAGCCCGCGATACGCTGCGGGGAGAGGGACCTCGGGCACCCGCGCCTCGGCGAGCCGTGTTTCGAGACGCGCGCTGAACTCCCTGGGGAGTATGAGCAGGATGGCGAGATCGCCCCCCTGCAACGGCTGGGTCGTCATCGAGAACTCCGCGCCGAGTTCCAGGCGCAGCGATGCTGCCAGCGTGTCCACGGTCGCGTGCGCCGAGGCCGGCGCCACCACGACGTGGCTCGTGAGCCGGCCGGAGTCGCCCACCTTGCGCACCACCGGCAGCACGGCGAGCAGGAACTCGCGGTAGCGGGCGACGAGTGCGCGTTCCTCGTCGAGCGCCGTCTCGCGGTCGCGCAACGCACGCGCCTGACGGCGTACGCGGTTCGCGAGTCTGGCCCAGCGGGCACAGTCGCTGATACTGGCCGGGGTCGGCAGGGGGGCGGAGTTGGCCGCGTCGAGCGCGATGAGTGCGTCATCCACGTCGTAGAGCGCGCGCATGAGCTCGGTGCGCCGCCGCTCGCCGCGCGCGTCCAAGTGCGCCGCTTCCACGCCCGCGCGCTGCGGGAGC
>CAIRBD010000492.1 GCA_903876745.1 uncultured Gemmatimonadota bacterium | reverse complement strand
CGGACTAAGTCGCCAGTTGTCCTATGCGTCGCTCGAACAGATTGCGGTCGCACTCGGGTTGATTCGTGACTTCGGCGCATCGGTCACCAACGCCATGGCGATCGCAGCTTCGGTCATCGACGGTTCCGGCCAGTACCGCGTCGGCGCCATCGGAGCGCTACAGATCGACCTTCACGCGGTCCGTTCATCGCTCCATCACTCGATCGCGCTGGCCCTGGAAGAGGTCCCGACACCGCGGCGCGGCAGACCGTTGCGTGGCCCGAAAGACAAGCGGGGCGCCTCCGAATGAAGGCGCCCCGCCCGGTGAAGCGACGAGCGTGTCGGTTCAGCCAGCCTTCGTGACATTCTCCGCCGCCGGGCCCTTCTGGCCCTGGACGATGTCGAACTCCACCGCATCACCTTCAGCCAGCGACTTGAAGCCACTGCCCTGAATGGCGCTGTAGTGAACGAAGCAGTCCTTCGACCCGTTGTCGGGCGTGATGAAGCCGAACCCCTTCGCATCGTTGAACCACTTCACCTTGCCGGTCGTACGCATTCCCAACTCCTGTGTGATGATTGATGCAGGGATCGGAACGCGCCGTACCCTGACAATCCGTTCTGCTGTGCGGGACCCGATGATCCCCCGTGCTGGACCACTCCGCACCCAGCGCTCGGTTTCCGAGCAAACGAATTCGGAGCGCTTTGAACTTATGACGAGCTCCGAAAAAGGGCAATAGAGGCCGGCTACTGCCCGCCCACACGGACCCGTTTGACGAAGTACCCCGTCTCCCCGAAGCAGGAGGTGGGAACTCCTCTATGCTCCTCGTAGTACAGCACCACCCGCCCCTTCGACATCGCTTGATTGATCGCCTCGGCCAACGAGTCACCGCGCACGGTGAATGTGAACATCTGCGACATCGCGCCCGGCATGTTCACCATCGCCAATTCGCCTTCCCACGTCTTGCACACCCACCCCTTCTTCGAGAGCTTCTGCACGAATCCGGCACGTTCCCCGCTCGAATACGTATAGGTGAGCGTGATCCCTGCCCAGATCGTGAAGAGGAGCGACGGCACCACGATCAACAGCAACAGCGTGAGCTTTCCCCAGTGACGGCGCAGCATACCTGCTGGGCGAGGTTCCGTGCCCAAAGTCGGCATCGGGTCGGCAGGCGATTCAGTCATTGGTCTCGTCCTCGGCGGATGGGTGCAGCATTCGACGATCGGCGCCCGCTCGCCGGCAAAGGCGGGGGGCCGCCGGACGCTCGGCACGGCGAGCGTCACCCAATAGTTTAGTGGGTGCACTCCGTACCGGGACTTTTCGTGGTCTTCAAGAATCGCCGCCAGACCGTCACGACGCTTGTAGGAGCCGTTTCCGTTGGTTCGGCTCATCCCATCGTCGTGCAATCGATGACGAACACCGATACTGCCGATCCGGTCTCGACGGCGGCCCAGGTGGTCGCGCTCGCCAACGCCGGTTCGCAGCTGGTGCGGATCACCGTCAACAACGATGACGCCGCGAAGGCCGTGCCTGAGATCGCACGCCGTGTCGTCGACGCGGGCGTCGATGTGCCCATCATCGGGGACTTCCACTACAACGGGCATCTGTTGCTCGCGAAGTATCCCGAGTGCGCCCGCACCCTTGCCAAGTATCGCATCAATCCCGGGAACGTCGGCGCCAGGCACCGTGACGACAACTTCCGCACCATCGTGAAGATCGCCGTCGATCACGGCAAGCCGGTCCGCATCGGCGTGAACTGGGGATCGCTCGATCAGGATCTCCTGACCGCGATGATGGACGAGAATGCCCACAGCGCCGTGCCGCGTGAAGCAAAAGACGTCTATATGGAGGCGATGATCGAGAGCGCACTGCGCTCGGCAGCACTCGCCGAGGAGACCGGCCTCGCCCACGACCGTATCATCATCTCGGCGAAGATCTCACAGGTGCAGGATCTGCTCGACTGCTATCGACGGCTCGCGTCACGATGCGACTATCCCTTGCATCTCGGACTCACCGAAGCGGGACTCGGCACGAAGGGCGTCGTCGCGACGACTGCGGCGCTCTCTCTCGTCCTAGCCGAAGGTATTGGTGACACGATCCGCGTCTCGCTCACGCCGCGGCCCGGCGGCGACCGAACGGAGGAAGTGTTCGTCGCACAGCAGGTATTGCAGTCACTCGGATTGCGATCGTTCGCGCCGCAGGTGACGGCATGTCCGGGGTGTGGCCGCACGACGAGTACGTTCTTTCAGCAGATGGCGGAGGACATCCAGGGGTATCTGCGCGAGCAGATGCCGCTCTGGCGTGCGCGTCATCCCGGTGTCGAGGAGATGAAGGTCGCCGTGATGGGATGCGTGGTGAACGGACCCGGAGAATCGAAGCACGCGAACATCGGCATCTCGCTGCCGGGGACCTTCGAAGATCCCAAG
Organism: uncultured Gemmatimonadota bacterium; assembly: GCA_903876745.1. Lineage (GTDB taxonomy): Bacteria > Gemmatimonadota > Gemmatimonadetes > Gemmatimonadales > Gemmatimonadaceae > Fen-1231. The sequence goes on along the minus strand of CAIRBD010000492.1, from coordinate 7,185 downwards.
GCACCCGTGTATGTCGATGGCGCCCTCAAGATCACACTCAAGGGCGATCGGATCGTGCCGGAGTTCCTGGAGATCCTGAACGACTACGTCGCACGCCGCTATCCGGGCTGAACGTTCCGCGCTGACCGAAGGTCAGCGATAGCCTTCGAGCTCCTCGGCCACGGCGCGGAGTTCGTCGAGGATCGGTGCGGCGAAACCGAGCGAAGTCAGCCGGTCGTGCACGGCGCGATACCACTGGATGGTGCCTTCGCGCCCAACGGAGAACCGACCCCAGACCGTGTCGGCATCGAGGGTGCGTCGCAGGTCGGCGAGGATCGAACTGCCGTTGTGCACCTTGTCGGCCGCACAAACCCAACGCGCACGATCGCTCGCGGATCCGAGGCGCTCCAGGTAGTCGGCTTTCTTTTCCTCTTTGTCGAGCTCGTTGCCTTCTTCGTCGACGCGGCGGTGAGTCACCGCGAGCACCGTCTGAAGCACCGAGGGCCCGAACTTCTCCCCGATACGTTCCTCGAGCATCTCCTGCGTCCACCCGTCGCGGACACAGTCCTCGATGACATCGTGCAGGATGCCCGACACGACCGTCTCGTCATCCTGGCCATAGCGCGTCAGGATGATTGCCACGTTCGCGGGGTGGGTGAGGTAGGGCAGGCGAGTGCCCTTCCGCACCTGGCGGTCGTGATGCTTCGCCGCGAAGGCGAAGGCGTGGTTGATGCGGTCGGAGTAGCCAGTCATCGCTTGGGTGCGGAAACATAGCGCCTGTGACCACGCCCCGCACGCCGAGTTCACGTCGGCAGACGGAAGGTCTGGGTTCAGCTTCCGTGGAGCGGAACACCGCCGTGCCATCGACTAGTCACCATAGCCGTAATTGTCTATAAATGCGCCCTTAGTCGCTTGTTGATGCTCCGATAATGTCGCTAAATATCACAGGTTTTGATCTTGCATACTCCCCGCCCACACGACTGTGCCGTGCGCCGTAAGCGGTAAGGACTGCAGGATGCCGCGCCATGTCGCGAGGGCGCCCAACGAGGTCACTCCCTCGTGCACGCAGAGGATTGTCGGAAGGTGTGGCATCAGCTCGGCGGCGCGCCGGAGCGCGCGCGCGCCCGAGGCGACGAAAATGCAAAAATCGTGTTCCCCCAGGAACTCATCAAGCTCCGGCGTTCGATGCATCGCGTCGGCCTCGCGTCGAAGCACGCCGCTCGGCACCACGTCGATAGAGAGCCCGGAACTCGCCCCGATCGGCAGCGCCACTTCTCGCCAAAGACGCACGCCAAGGATCGCGTCGGTCAACCCTGGTTCGCGGCGGATGTGATACTGCGCGGCAACTGGAGAGCGTTCCAGGTCGAGATCCAGAACGAGTGTGGCGCGCGCATCGTCCGCTGCCGCACGTGCGATGCGCGCTGCGATCACGGCGACGATCCGGGGATCATCGCCAGTCAGCACAATGGAGTGCGCCCGGTTGCCGGCGGGCGAGACGCTCAGGTAGGCAAGGCGAAATGGATCGACGTCCGTCACCGCTCGTCGGCGGCCAGCGTCGCCCCTGATGATGGCGATGCCGGGCAACGCGGTCACCCGTTCCGCTTCGAGAGCGCCCGCGAGCCGCGGCCGGGCGATCTCGCGGGCAAGGTTCACGGCGTATCCCAGCAGGACTCCAAGGATCAACGCCGCCGCCAGCATGCTCGCCCACGCCGATGGCGTGGCGCGGAAGGACATCATCACCTCGTGGAGCGGCGCGGCGCCCGGCGCGAAAGCCACGCCAGGCCTCCATGACGCACTCGCGAGAATGAGAACGATCAACACGCAAGCGAACGCCACGCTCGTCGTCATCGCCAAGCGAACGTTCCGCTTGCCAGCCATCGCGGCGCGCGCGCCCAACCAGTCGGCGCGACGATAGAGCGGGGGAGCAGGGGGATGCATACGAGATTCGAAACTACTGCATGGCATGGAAAACGGGCGCCCGGTTTGACCGGGCGCCCGCTTGACCGACAGGGACCGCCGATTACTCGACGATGATCTTGCCCTTCATGTTCATGGCAAGGTGCGGCGTGCAGAAGATCTCGTACGTGCCGGCCTTGATGCCGCCGAGCGACAGCGTGAACGTCTCGCCCGGGTTCATCTTCAGACTGCTCGAGAGCTCGGCCATCTTGTCGCTGCCGAAGTTGGCATCCAACTGCGCCTTGACGTCCGCCGGGATCTTGGCCGGATCGAACGCGACGTTGTGCGGGCCACCGGCGACCATGATGAACTTCACGCCGTCGCCCGTCTTTGCCTTGATCTCGGACGGCTCGAAACGATACCCCTTCTCGTCGCCGATCATCTTCACTTCGATCGTGGCGCCCGTGATCGGGGCCGCAGTACCCGCCGCCGCAGGAGCCGCCGCCGGCGCCGGCGCCGCAGGAGCCGCCGCCGCCGGCGCCGCTGCTTCGTCCTTCTTCCCGCCGCCGCAGGCGCCGAGGATAACTGCGCTCGCGACGAGCGCCACAGCCGTGAACCGCATGGTCAAGCCTCCAGTCACTTTCTGATTCTGAAAAAGGGGGAACACAAAATGTGCGTTTCTTCTCCGCAGACAGGTGAAATTATTCACTTTTCGGGGTTATCGCAACTGACGCATCATCACGGCGCTGACTTTGGAGCCACGTGGCGCACGGAGTCCTGTAGGCGTCGAAGTTCCACGGAGTCCACGATCTTCTTCGTGGGGGTCCGCAGCGGTGGTGGTGGTGCCTGTTCCGGCGTTCCGTTCGCGTACGCCGTCAGGACAGCGTCCATCCATCCCCAATCCTGGGCGCCAAAGAACGCTTTTCCGTTCACGAGGAACGCGGGTGTTCCGCGGACCCCGGAAGCACGGGCGACGTCCTCCGCGGCATCGAGCCGGCGCTGGTGCGATTTGCGCGCCGTGCAGGTCGCGAACTTCGCGGTGTCGAGGGTCAGTTCCGCCGCGTAGTTCGTGAGAACGGCCGGGATGTCGGATTCGCGTTTCCAGTGGTCCTGCCTGGCGAACAACATCTCGTGCATCGCCCAGAACTTCCCCTGCTCCGCGGCACAGACGACAGCCGCTGAGCCGGCGACGCTGCCGCGATGCCAGGCCAGATCGATGACGGTCAACCGGAGCTTGCCACCCTCGACCCATTTCGTGCGCAGCGGTTCCGCGCCGGCATTCGAGAACTGGCGGCAGTCATCGCACACGAGATCGTCGAAATAGGTGAGTTGGACCGGCGCGGACACGCTCCCCTCGGTGTAGGCGACGGCGGAAGGGAGGGCGACGTCCGACGGGCGACCGCAGGAACCAGCGAACGATGCCACGAACAGAAGGACTGCAACACGCATGGTGATGCCCTGTGACCGGAGTGCTCGAGGCGCGCGGAACCGACGGTGAACGCACGGACCGCGCGTGGAGTTCGCGCGGCTGGTGAATCTCGCACACGCGAGCGGAACCCGCACGATCTGCCCGTTTTCCCGATTGACTCCTCGACTGGGTGGGCTTAGTGTTGATGATGATGCAGACCGCGACGCACCACCACGCGCATTACCACCACAGCCCGGCGGGCTTCGGTGTCATGATGCACGTCTGGATGCCCGACTAGCGGCGCATCGCAACGTCATCCGACATCCCGGCCCGTCCACCTCGGACGGGCCGTTCTTGTTTTCAGTCTTCTTCCTTCGATCATTCCATGCTTCGTATCGCGTTACCCAACAAAGGCCGCCTGAACGAGGAATGCCGGGAGCTTCTCGCTGACGCCGGCCTCGAAGTGCGAGCCTCGAGCGAGCGCTCCCTCCGCGCTTCGCTCGGCGGCGAGTTCGAGGCGATCTTCGTCCGGGCGCAGGACATTCCTGAATTCGTCGCGGATGGCGCCGCCGACGCGGGCATCACGGGCTGGGACATCGTATCCGAGTCTGGCAGGCCGATCACGTCGCGGCTCGATCTCGCTTTCGGCCGCTGCTCATTGGTCGTCGCGGCACGTGAGGACGGGCGGGTCCGCACGCTCGACGACATCGAAGCCGGCACGCGCGTTGCGACGGTCTTCCCGAACATCACCCGGGCGTTCTTCGCCGGTATCGGCCGGCCCATCGAGCTCGTTCCGGTCTCCGGCGCCGTCGAGATCGCGCCGCATCTCGGGATCGCGGACGTGATCCTCGACCTGACATCCACCGGAAGTACACTGCGGGTCAATGGACTTCGCCCGATCGCCACGGTCCTCGAGTCGAGCGCGCGGCTCATCTCGGCGACGGCGCCGTTCACTGATCCGGCGCGCACTCGCGCGCTCGACGAACTCGTGATGGCGCTTGAATCCGTGCTCATCGCGCGAACGCGCCGGTATGTGATGGCGAACGTCCCGCGCGCACGGCTCGAGGACGTGAAGCGCGTGCTGCCAGGCATCTCGGGGCCGACGGTCATCGACGTCATGAACGGCGGCGCGATGGTGGCGGTGCATGCCGTGGCCCCCGCCGATTCCATCTTCCGTACGATCGCCGACCTGAAGGCCCTCGGCGGTGAGGGCATCCTCGTCACCCGCATCGAGAGGTTGATGCCATGATCACGCTCGCGGTCCGCGGCGCGTTCGACCGCTTCGGCGATGCGGAGTGCCGCATCCTGTTCGATCGGTCGACGAGCGAGGATCCCGGCATCCGTCAACGCACCGCCGCAGTGATCGCTCGGGTGCGCGACGAAGGGGACGCAGCACTCTTCGCGTTCGCCCGTGAGTTCGACGGGGCGGACCTCGATGCCCTTGAGGTCCCTCGCGGCGAGTGGCAGGCGGCGCTCGGATCGCTTGCCCCCGAACTCCGCCGCGCCCTCGTGCGGGCGGCGGACAACATCCGCGCGGCCCACGAAGCGTTCCGGCCCGTCGCCAGCGAGTTCACCACCGCCGACGGCGTCGTGATCGGCCGCCGCCCTGACCCGCTTGGTCGTGTGGGCGTCTACGCGCCGGGTGGGCGGGCCAGGTATCCAAGCAGCCTGCTGATGGGGGCGATCCCCGCGCGGGTTGCCGGGGTCGGCGAAGTGATCGTCTGTTCACCTCCTGATGCCTCGGGGCGTCTGTCCGACGTGTTGCTCGCAGCGGCCGCGATCGCCGGTGTGGACCGCGTGTTCGCTGTCGGCGGTGCGGGCGCAGTCGCCGCGATGGCCTATGGGACCGCGACGATCCCTCGCGTCGACCGCATCGTCGGACCAGGGAATGCGTATGTCGCAGAAGCCAAGTTGCAGGTGGGCGGTGCCACGGCGATCGATTCACCGGCAGGGCCCAGCGAGTTGCTCGTCGTCGCGGATGAGTCCGCGGACCCCGCGATCGCTGCGCGCGAGATCGTGGCGCAGGCGGAGCACGACTCACGTGCCGCGGTCGTGGTGGTGACGACGTCGACCGTGTTCGCCGCCGCGGTCGAATCGCTGATCGCCGCGTACACCGCTGGTGCTCCGCGTGAATCGATCATCCGGGACTCGCTCGCCGCGCGCGGGGGTATCGTGACCGTCGGCACCATGCAGGATGCCGAACGGTTTGCCTCGCGCTACGCCGCCGAGCACCTGTTGGTGATGTGTCGCGAACCGGACGCGGTGAGTGCGCGCATCCGCAACGCCGGCACCATCTTCATTGGTGGCTGCAGCAGCGTCTCGTTTGGAGATTACCTCACCGGTGCAAATCACGTGCTGCCCACCGGCGGCCTCGCGCGCAGCTATTCAGGACTCTCGACCATCGATTTCTGTCGTTGGACCACGTGGCAGCGTGTCGACCGGCCGGCGGCGGCACGACTCGCCGCGGACGTCGGCATCCTCGCCGACGCCGAACAACTTCCCGGACACGCCGCCGCCGCCCGGCAATGGCTGGAGACCGCTCGATGATGCGCCGCATGACCACACAACTGGCCCGCGCAGACTTCGCGTCGATCCCACGGTACGCCTCCGATGCCGCCGTCGAGGTGAACTTGTCGGACAACACGAATCTCTGGGGCACGCCGCCGGCGGCGCTGGCCGCACTCTCCGTGGCGGCGGCCGGCGGCGCGGCGGCGTATCCGAGCTTGTACGGAGAGGCTTTGAAGGAGGCCGTCGCACAGACGCACGGCGTGCCGGCGGAGTGCGTCGTCACGGGGAACGGTTCTGACGACGTGCTGGATTGCGCACTGCGAGCGTTCGCATCGACCGGTGACATCGTCGCGCATCCTAACCCGACGTTCGTGATGCTTCCGGTCTTCGCCCGCATCAACGGGTTGCGTCCGGTCGCCGTCCCGTTGAACGCGAGTTACGAGATGGACGCGGACGCATTGCTGGCGACCGGTGCGCGCATCATCTACCTGTGCACGCCGAACAACCCAACGGGCACCTCCACGCCACCCGAGGTTGTACTCCGCATCATCGCCGAGGCGCCAGGCCTCGTGATCATCGACGAAGCGTACGCCGAGTTCAGTCGGATGGAGGGCGTGCTGCGCCTCGCCCCGTCGCTCGAGCGCGTACTTGTCTGTCGCACGATGTCGAAGGCGTACGGCCTCGCGGGCCTGCGCGCCGGCTTCGGCGTCGGATCGCGCGCCATCGTGGAGGCGGTGGAGCGGTCGCGTGGACCGTACAAGTTGAGTGCACTCGCCGAGCGCGCGGCGGTCGCGGCGATGGTCGACGACGCCGATTGGGTCCGCACGCATGCGGCGGACGCGGTGGCGAATCGCACGCGCCTCGAAGCCGCCCTTCGCGAACTCGGGTTCGCCCCGCTGCCCTCCGACACGAACTTCGTCTGCGTTCCGACGCCTCGGGCGACCGAGATCGCGACATTCGCGCGGGGCAGGGGCCTCGCAATTCGCGCGTTCAACGACCTTCCTCAAATCGGCCCCGCGTTGCGCATCACCGCCGGTCCGTGGCCGCTGATGGAGCGCATCCTCGATGTCGTTCGAGACCTGGGCTGATGCGCGTCACGCTCTTCGATTATGGCGCGGGCAACCTGCACTCGCTCACAAAGGCGCTTCGGTCGGATGTGCGCGAGGTGCGGATCGAGTCCGACCCCGTCCGCGCGCTCGAGACGGATGTGCTGGTGCTCCCGGGCGTCGGTGCCTTTGGTGCGGCCGCGATGGCGCTTGCCCCGGGACTGCTCGCGATGCAAACGGCGATCGCCGCCGGGTTGCCGACCCTTGGCATTTGTCTCGGGATGCAACTCATGTTCGACGCGAGTGCTGAGGGCGCCGGCGCGGGGCTCGGCCTGTTCGCCGGGCGCG
>CAIRBD010000491.1 GCA_903876745.1 uncultured Gemmatimonadota bacterium | reverse complement strand
CGCCGCGCCCGTGGAGCGCGCGCGGCTGGCCGAGCTGTTCGGCGACGCGATCGTGCGCGAGGACGTCGTGTCGTTCGATGAGGCGAGCGGCGCCGTGCGCGCCGTGCAGCGTGAACGGCTCGGCGCGCTGCTGCTCGCCGAGCGGCCGCAACGCGATCCCGACCCCGCGGCCATCCGCGCGGCGTTGCTCGACGTGGTGCGGCGCGAAGGGCTCACCGCACTCTCGTGGAGCGACGACGCCCGCCGTGTGCGCGAGCGGATGATGTTCGTGCGCACGATCGACGCGTCGTGGCCCGACGTGTCGGACGCCGCCCTGCTGGCCGACGTGGCGGGATGGCTCGGTCCGCACCTCGACGGCGTGGCGCGGCGGGGCGCGCTCGCACGGCTCGACCTCGCGGCGATCCTGCTCGATCGGCTCGACTGGCGGCAACGCGCCGCGCTCGACGACCTCGCCCCGACGCACCTCACGGTGCCGAGCGGTTCGCGCATCGGCGTGGACTACGCCGACCCGGCGAGCCCCGTGCTGGCGGTGCGCCTGCAGGAACTCTTCGGCGCCACCGACACGCCGCGCGTGGGCGGCGGGCGGGTGCCGGTGACGCTGCATCTGCTCTCGCCGGCGCACCGTCCGGTGCAGGTGACGCGCGATCTCGCCGGATTCTGGAGCGGGAGCTATTTCGACGTGCGCAAGGACATGCGAGGGCGCTATCCGCGGCATTCCTGGCCCGACGACCCGCTGCAGGCGGAGCCGACACGGCGGGCCAAGCCGCGCTGAGTGCGGATGATGGCACGTCTGGGCGATGCCGCACCGCCCGCCCGGCCCGTAACTTTCTCCCATATGGTTGCGAAGTTCGCTCATTGGGGCGCCCGGTTTGGCGCTCGCGTTGCGTTCGCCATCGCCGTCGCGCTGCCGACGGCGCTCGGCGCGCAGCGGGCCTCGTGCACCGCGCGACACCCGATGGTGGACGCCGTGGCGTTCGCGGGCAACCGCGAGATCCCGGACGGCGAGCTCGCCCCGATCATCGCCACCGAACGCACCGGCATCTGGCGGCGCACCTTCGGCTGGAATGTCGGCACGCTCACCTGCCTCGACACCGTCGAACTGCGCCAGGACGCCTCGCGCATCCACGACCTGTACGAGGAGCACGGATTCTTCGGCACGGCCGTCCATGCCACCGTGGCGCGGCGCGGCGACCACCGCGCGCAGGTGCGCTTCGTGATCGAGGAGGCACCCCCCGTGCTCGTGGAATCGGTGATCGTGACGGGCACGCCGCCGGACGCGGTGAACCTGCGCGAACTCGAACGCCGATTGCTGCACACGCCGTTCGATTCGGTCGTGCGCCGCACCGTGCGCGATTCCGTACAGGGGCTCATCAAGGATCACGGCTACGTGCGCGCGCTCGATCCGCTCGACTCGAGCCGGTTCGATCTCGCCACGCGCCGGGGAACGGTGCGGTTCATCTACCGTCCGGGCCCGCTGGTGCGCGTGGGGACGATCGGCGTGCAGTTCATGGACACGTCGCGCGCACCGGCACTCGACGCGACGGCGGTACGCGCGCTCCTGCGCTTCCGGCCCGGCGAGCCGCTCGAGCCGCGCCAGGTGGCCGGCAGCCAGCGCGACCTGTACGCATCGGAACTGTACCGCGTGGTGCGCATCGACCACGCGACGGCCGACAGCACGCACGACTCCGTCTCGGTGCAGCTCACGGAAGGCGACCGCCGTCGCATGCGCGTGGGCGCCGGATGGGGCACGCTCGATTGCTTTCGCACGCAGGGGCGGTTCATCGAGGAGAACTTCCTCACGTCGGGGCACCGGCTCGAGATCAACGGGCGCCTCTCGAAGATCGGGATGGCGTCGCCATTCACTGGGCTGCGCGGCCTGTGCGCGTCGGCGACGCGCGATGATCCGTTCAGTCAAGAGATGAACTACTACCTCGGCGCGACGCTGAACCTCAGGGGGTTGCTGGGCGCGAATCTGCGACCGTCGCTCACCGTGTTCACGGAGCGACGCTCCGAGTCGTACGCGTACGAGCAGAAGACCGACCTCGGCCTCGTGGCCGCGGTGGCGCGCGAGCTCGGCCCGCGGTTGCTCGCCTCGGGGCAATACCAGTACGTGGACGCCACCACCGTGGCGGACCGCGCGGTGAGCTGCACCACCTTCGGATTCTGCCGACTCGAGGATCTCACGAGTTTTCTATTGCCGAGCCCGATCCATTCGGTGGGGGTGTCGTTCGCGCGCGATCCGCTGCTGCCGACGTCGGATCCCGACCACGGCACGCGCTGGCAGTTCGAACTCCGCTACGGGCATTCGTCCATCTCGCGCACCGTGCCGCTGGACTTCGGCCGCGTGCAGGGCGAAGTGGCGGGCTATCGGCAGCTCAGCGACTGGCTCGTGCTGGCGTCGCGGGTGCAGGCGGGGTTCGTGTTCGCGCCCAAGGACAAGTCGGTGCTGCTCCCGCCTGCGGAACGGTTCTACGCGGGCGGTCAGAACACGGTGCGCGGCTTCGGGCAGAATCTGCTCGGCCCTGGGTCATACATCGTGGACAACTACGTCGAGAAGACGCTCGGCGACGGCACTACGGTGGGTGAGGTGCCCGGGACGTCCACATACAAGCGCATCTCGCCGAGCGGGGGCAACGCGATGTGGGTGGCGAACGTCGAACTGCGCACGCGGCGCGGCTGGCCGGCCGACCTCCTGCGGTGGGCGATGTTCATCGACGCCGGGCAGGTGTGGAATTCGAACGATGTGTTCAGTGTGCTCAACGCACAGCCCAAGGTGACGCCGGGGCTCGGCGTGCGCCTCATGACGCCGCTCGGTCCGTTCCGTCTCGACGTGGGCTACAACGCGTATCCGCTCGAAGCGGGGCCGGCGTTCTACGTGGTGAACGGCGACCTGGGCGCGGGGACGGTCGGGACGGTGACGTGTGTGAGCCCCGGTACGACCGATCCGCTTCCCGGAAGCACGCGATCGGCCGCGTTGAGCTGCCCCGCGTCGTTCACGCCGGCGCAGCGCGGCGGACTGCTGCCGCGCCTCGCGTTCCACTTCAGCATCGGCAACGCGTTTTGAGCAGCCGCGCGCGCATCCTGCGCTGGAGTGCCGGCGGCGTGGCGGCGATCGTTGCGCTCGTCGTCCTTGCGGCCATCGCGGCGGTGGCGACCGTCGAGACGGAGTGGGGCCGCGCGTTCGCGCTGCGCACGCTCGTGGCGCGCGTGAACCTGTCGATGCAGGGGCGCGGCACGCTGCGCGTCGCACACCTCGACGGCGGGCTGCAGCGACCGATCGTCGCCGACTCGATCTCGCTGCGCGACGCCGCGGGCGCCGTGGTGCTGTCGGCCGACCGGGTGATGATCGCGAGCGACTGGTTCAGCGCCATCCGCGGCCGCGTGCACGTGTCGCTGCTCACGCTCACGCGGCCGTTCGCTCGCATCGAGCAGGCGCGTGACGGGTCGTGGAACATCGCGCGCATGTTCGCGTCGCCGTCGTCGGGCGCGCCGGGCGGCGCGTCGACGCTGTCGGTGGTGATCGACAGCGTGGCCGTCACGGACGGCCGGTTCGAGCTCGTGCAGCCCGACACCGGCACGCGCCGCGTGCAGCACCGCACGTTCGACCAGTTGCAGCTCGCGCTCGGCGTCACGCACGCCGTCGATCCATCGCGTGCCGGCGGCGACGCGCAGGTGCGGCAGCTCTCGTTCGCGCTCAGCGATCCGCCGGTGTCGCTGCGCTCGCTCGCCGGGCGGGCGCAGTGGGGGAAGGACTCGGTCGCGCTGGATCTGCCGTCGATCCGGCTGGCCGCCTCGCACGGCACGGCGCGTGGCGTGGTGTCGTGGGCGGGCAAGGGCGGCACGCGCATCGACATCCGCGCCGCGTTCGATACCATGGCGATCGCCGACGTGGCGTGGATCTCGCCGATGCTGCCTGCCGACGGCGTGGGACGCACGTCGCTCCATGTGCACACCACGGCGGCGCACGGCGAGATGGCGTACGCGCTGACCGAACTCGATCTTCGCGCCGCACACTCGCGTCTCACGGGCGCGCTCACGGCCATCGTGGGGCACGGCGTGGAGATCCGCGATCTCGCGCTCGAGGCGGCGCCGGTGGATCTCGCGCTCGTCCGCGTGATGATGCGCGCGGACGTGCCGAAGGCGCCGTGGGCCGGCTGGGTGGAGGGTTCCATCCACGGCGCGGGCGGCCCGCTCTCGGCGCTGCGGCTCGACACGATCGCGCTCACCTGGCACGACGCGCGCGTTCCCGGGGCGACGGGGCACGTACTGATCGGCGGCACCGTGGACGCGTCGGCGTCGCCGGCCGCGCTGCATGATTTCTCGGTCGAGTTCTCAGCGTTCGACGTGCGCACGTTCGGCGCCGTGGCGAAAGGCGCCGACTCGCTGCACGGCACGCTCGACGGACGCGTCGTGCTCGACGGGCCGACCGCGAACCTCGGTTTTCACGACCTGTTGCTGCGCCACAGCGACGGCGGTCTGCCGCACTCGCAGCTCCGCGGCGCCGGTCGCTTCTCGACCGATCTGACCACGCAATGGCTGGAGGCGTCGTTCGCGCTCGACACGATCGCCCCCGGCACGCTGCTGCGCGATCGCACCGCACTGCCCTGGCGCGGCTTCCTGCACGGCACGTTGGGCGTGCGCGCAACGGCGGACACCGTGACAATGGAGTCGTTGCTCCAGGCGGGTGACGGCACCGCGCGCTTCACCGGCCGCACGGTACTCGACTCCACGCAGGCATCGCTCAGCGGCAGGGCGGTGCTCACTGCGTTCGACCCGCGCGCGCTCATCGCGCGGAGGGATATCCCGGTGCTGACACTCGGCGGCACGGCGGACGTCACACTGGAGGGGCCCGCGAACTCTTCCGACCTGCACGTGTTGCTCACGCTCGACACCGCGAGCCGCATCGGCGGTTCGCACGTGCGCTACGGGAGCGTGCGCGCCGGATTGGACGCGACGGGATTCCACGTGGACACCGCCGAACTCCACGCCGCCGACTGGGAGCTCAGTGCCCGCGGCCGGTTGGCCCGCACCGGCACGTCGACCGACACGCTCACCATCAGCGCGCGGTTCGCGGCGGTCGATTCCCTGCGCACACTCCTGCTCGACACCGCGGGCAAGGCGCTGCTCGACACGCTGCACGGCGCGGTCACGGCAAAGGGCACGCTCGCCGGCGCGCTCGACGATTTCACGCTCGACGCGCTCGTCGGCGTGCACGAGGCGACCGCGGGCGCGGTGCGTGTGCATGACCTCATCGGCACGGCGCGGCTCGCGCGACTGCCCGACCACGCCACCGGCACCGTCGCCGTGACGACAAGCGGCGTGAGCAGCGGATCGTTGGCGGCGACCGGGTTCCATCTGGACGCGGCGTTGCTCGACGGCTCCGACGCGCGCGTGACGATGACGGCCGAGTCGGGCGACTCCCTCGCCCTGCGCGCGACCGCCGACGGTTCGCGGCACGGCGACAGCACGAGCCTCACCATCGACACTCTCGCCGTGACGATCGGCGCGAACCAGTGGCGCCTGCAGCAGCCGGTGCTCACGCGCGTCACGCCCGAACTCGTCGAGGTGGCGCCGTTCCGCGTGCTGAGCACGCCGTCGGGGGGCGAGCTGCGGGGGAGCCTGCGGCTGCCGGAGACGGGCGACGTGGCCGGGTCCCTCGTACTGCGCAACCTGCACGCCGCGGAGCTGTCGCTCATCGACGCGATGCCCCCGGAGGCGCGGTTCACGGCGTCGGCCAACGTTGAACTGCGCGGCACGCGCGCCGCGCCGCGCATCCGCGCCGACGCCACGGTGGATTCGCTCGTCGTCGGCGAACGGCGCGCGCCACTGCTGCAGGCGACGATGGACTATCAGAATCGTGCCGCCGACATGCTGCTGCGCGCCGTGGACGCGGCCGGCGGCGACTCGCTCCGCGTGGAGGGGCGACTGCCGCTTGACCTCGCGCTGCGCGGCGTGGACAAGCGCCAACTCGACGGTGCGCTGTAGGTGGACGTGCGCTCGTGGGACTTCAGGCTCAGTGCGCTCGACGGCGTGCTGCCGCAGGTGAGCGCGCTCGGCGGGCAGCTCACGACGTCGGTGCATCTGGCCGGGAGCTGGGACCACCTCGACCCGACCGGCACGGTGCGCATCGTGGAGGGCACGTTCGACGTGCCGAAGGTCGGCTTCGTGGCCCGCCGCCTCACGCTCGACGCGGACCTGCGTCCCGACAGCATCACCCTGCGCCGCCTCGTGTTCGCCGATGACGACGACGGTCGCGACACGATCACCGCCGAAGGCACGCTGGTGCGCCGCGCCGGAAAGTGGCAGGTGCGCGCGACGAGCGTCGCCGAGGGATTCACGGTG
>CAIRBD010000490.1 GCA_903876745.1 uncultured Gemmatimonadota bacterium | reverse complement strand
GGCGCGCCGCCTTCGAGCGGCTCGCCGCCGAAGCGCAGTTCGGCAAGATCGTGTTGCGCATTGCATGACGGAGCGTGCCCAGTACGACGCCGCGGAACAGCGCGCGATGCGAGAGCAGCGGGCGCGCGGCGAGATGCCGCCGTGCCCGCGGTGCGCCGTCGTGATGACGGAACGGCCGATCGGCGGGGGGAGCTTCGGACTCGGCTACGCGCGGCAGCGCGAATGGCTGCTCTGTCCGTCGTGCCACCGGAGCGCGCTGTTCGACGTCCGCCGGGGCACGCGCAACTAACGTCGTCGCTGCGCGCTCCCGCGCCGGCGTCAGCGGCGAACGCGCTACCGGCGCACCATGTGCCGCACGACGATGGTGTGCGACCGCGCCGTATACGCGTCGGTGCCGGCCTCGACGTACTTCTGGTGGTGCAGACTGCGGATCGCCAGCGTGTCGGGATCGTTCGCGAGGTCGAGGAACCAGAGTTCGCGCGGCAGCGGCTCGGGCAGGCGCGCGAGTTCACTCTCGTCGAGGTACCGCGGCGTCACCGTGCCGTGGAGCGCGGCGGTGCGCGCGAAGGTCCGGGCGTCCAGCGGCGATGACACCTGCCAGTTCACGCGGCGGGGGAAGAGGATCACCGTGCTGTCGGTCGGTCGCAGCGCGGCGAACACCGCGTTCTGTGCGTGGTGAAAGCCGGTGAGCTGCAGGTTGTAGCCGAGTTGGTCGATGCCGCGTCCGCCGAACTCGTGCGTGATGCCGGCCACGCGGTACATGTCGGTGGGTCCCACCGAGAACGTGCCGAACAGCCGGCGCGAGACGGGGTCCCAGGCGCGGCGCTCCGCGCTGAGGAGCAGCACGCCGAAGAGCACGAGCCCGGCGCGGCGCAGCGTCGGCGTGACGCGCAGCTGCACGAGGGCGAGGAGTCCGCACAGGAGCAGCATCGGGACGAGGATGACGAAATAGCGCGGGTTGCTCCACGTGCGGTACGCCGTGAGCGCATACGTGAGAAGCGCCGCAAGCGTCGCGAGGAAGCCGGCAAGCCGGCCCTCGACGTGGTGCAGCGGCCGGTCGGGCAGGCCGGCGAGCGTCCGTCGCACGCCTGCGGCGAACGTGGCCAGCACGGCGCCCGTCGGGATCCACATGAACCCGAGCACGAAGATCAGCGCGAGTTCGCTGCGCAGCACGACGCTCTCGAAGTCGAACCATCGGAACGCATCGAGCGGTCGCTGGTGCACGCCGGGGTTCCAGAGGGCGGACGCATGGTGCGAGACGGCCCACCACCAGAGGAATGCTCCGTAGCACGCGAGCGGTGCCGCCCCGAGCATCGTGGCGCGGGCGAGTCGTGCCAGTCGACGCCCGAACGCGTCGCGATCCTCGAACAGGCGGAACAGCAGGTGGGTCGCGAGCATGATGCCGTACACGAGCACGCCCGTTTCCTTCGACAAGCACAGGAAGAGCGCCGACAACGCCGCCCACTCGTAGCGGCGCGCCACGAGATTGCGCAGCGTGATGAGGAAGAACACCAGCACGCCGAAATCCGTGTTCACCTGCACGAGCGTCGCGAGCACCACGGGATGGATCGCGAGCAGCGTCACGAGGAGCGCGCGCTCCGCCCACCAGGCCTCACCGGGAAGGAGTCGGCGCAGCACGTCCCACCACGCCACGAGCGCCGCGGCCCCGAGCGCCGCGTTGGCGCTCAGCAGCAGGGTGGTGTTCCCCGGCGAGGGAAGCTGCGACAGCGCGAGCAGCCCCATGTAGAGCTGGGCCTGGTGTTCGCCGCAGTGGAGCGAGTCGAGCGTCAGGCCATGGGCGGCGGCGTCCACCACGCAACGCAGGTAGACGTTGCCATCCCAGATGGCGACGAACCCGCGTTCGGGCCAGAGGGCCGCCGTCAGCATCACGGCCACGCCAGCCGCCCACCAGCGACGCAACAAAGGGATCCATCCCGGAGCCGACATGCCGCAAGCTACCCGCCTCGCGCCGGGAGATACTAGCCATGTGCGGGGCGGAGCGCGATTTTGCCTGTATGCCACTCGCGCGCCGCTCGCCGAACTTCCGCACCGCGCGTCCGGGCTTCACGCTCATCGAAGTCCTGGTCGTGATCGTCGTCATCGCGGTGCTCGCGACGCTCGTTGCGCCCAATGTGTTCCGCCACGTCGGCGACGCACGATCGACGACGGCGCGGACGCAGATCGAACTGCTGGGCGCGGCGCTCGATGCCTACCGTCTCGACAACGGTCGCTATCCGACGACGGAGCAGGGGCTCGCCGCGCTGATGCAGGCTCCTGTGCGCGAACCGCTGGCCGCCAACTGGCGCGGTCCATACCTCCGCAAAGCGGTACCGCTCGATCCCTGGGGCGCCGCGTACCTCTACGTGTCGCCGGGAATTCAGAGCGGTTCGGGGTACGACCTCTCGTCGCTGGGTGCGGACGGGAAACCCGGTGGCAGCGGCGAGGACGCCGACATCACCAGCTGGAAGTGATTCGCCCGACTCGCGAGGACGCTGATGCCGAGTTTTGAGTATCGCACGATCGACGTGGCGGGGCGTCGCGCGCGCGGCGCGGCGATCGCCGCCGACTCCGAGGCGTTGCGGCGCTCGCTGGAGGTACGCGGTCTGACGATGCTGACGGTCGAGGAGCGGTCGGTCGCGGGCGCACGGTCCGGTGCCCGCGTGCCGGCCGCGGCTCTCGAAGACGCGATGCGCGCGCTCGCGGCGCTCCTGCACGCGGGGATGTCGCTCGGCCAGTCGCTCGATGCCGCGGCCAGCACGTCGCCACTCCCGTTGCATGCCCGGCTCGGTGACATCCGGGCACGGCTCGAGCGCGGGGAATCCGTGGCGGCCGCGCTTGGCGCGCACGACGACCTGTTCACCCCGGCGATGGTCGGCATCATTCGCGCCGGCGAGCGCGCGGGCGATCTCGATG
>CAIRBD010000489.1 GCA_903876745.1 uncultured Gemmatimonadota bacterium | reverse complement strand
GCTCGGCATCACCCAATCAGGGTGATCGGCTTGGACCGAACCCGTGATCGGCATCGACCGAAACGGTGATCGGCTTGCTCCGAAATCGGTGATCGCCTTCGACCGAAATCGGTGATCGGCTTGGTCCGAAATACGCATTCGACCCGCCGGCCGGGCACGAGCAGCGCGGGAGGCGGCCGGCGCTCGTCGTCAGCAACGACCTCTTCAACCGCCACACCGGGCTCTGCATCGCCTGTCCGATCACCAACACGCACCGTGACTTCCCGTTCCATGTCGCGGTGCCTGCGGGCGACGGCGTGACGGGGTTCGTGATGGTGGAGCAGGTGATTTCGATCGATTTCCGGTCGCGCAGGGCGAAGCGGTTGGGGAAGGCCTCGCCGGAGATGCTCGACGAGGTGCTGTCGATTCTCGACGCGTGCGTGTACTGAGGTTTTCAGCTCAGAAGAACTTCTGGACCGCCCCGGTGACTTGCCCGGTATCCGCCAGTTGCGTATAGTACATATGCCATTTGACACTTTTGGGGATTCCGATGACGGCCGCCACGATCGCGCATCTGCTCGGGGGACGCAGCGTCCTCAAACGGAACGTCCGCACAGACGGCGAACTGATCGCCGCGGTCCGCGACGGATTGCCGTTTCTCGCCCTGCGGCACCTGTTCGAGGAGTTCGCCTCCACCGACCTCGCCGTGCAGGAGATGTACGAACTGGTGGGGAGTCTCCGGACACTCCAGCGCAAGCAGGCGGCGCGGACGCGCCTGAACGCGACGGAGTCGGATCGCGTCGCCCGGGTCGCGCGCGTGCTGGCGCGCGCCGAGGAGGCCATCGGCGACAAGGCGCGGGCGCGCCTCTGGCTGACCGAGCCCACGGCCGCACTGGCAGGGCGTCGGCCGATGGAGCTGCTCGACAGTGACCTCGGCACGGGGCAGGTCGAGCGTGTGCTGGGCCGCATCGAGTACGGCGTCTACGAGTAATCGGTGCTGATCTACCGGCTGTCGCGCAGCATACACTCGGCGCTCGACGGCGAGGGGGCGCGCCTCTACGGGGGCCGCTGGAACAGCGCCGGCCGACCGGTCGTCTATGCATCCGCGACCCTTTCGCTCGCGGCGCTCGAGCGCCTGGTGCACCTCTCGCTCAAGACGCTCCCGCTCGATCTGGTCGCATACCACATCGACGTCCCGGACGATCTGGCCGTTCCGACCATCGCCGCGGCGCTGCTTCCAACCGATTGGCGCACCCCGGGCAGTGACGCCTGCCGAGACGCGGGGGATGCCTGGCTCACGGCCGGAGCATCAGTCACCCTCAAGGTGCCATCGGCCGTCGTCGCGGGGGAGTTCAACTTCCTCGTGAACCCGTGGCATCCCGACTTCGTGCGCCTCTCGGTGGGCGCGACGATCCCATTCGCATTCGATCCGCGGCTGGTCGTGCGCTAACCGGCGTGACCGAAAAACGGTGCATTTCAGTGACCCCGCTCACCTCTGCGCCGGGCGCGATATGGCACTATGTTTAGAGGTCGTTTCACACACAGCCATCGCCATGACAATCGCCCGACGCCTCACCGTCGCGCTGCTTGCCGCCGCGTTCGCCCGGTCGGCCCTCGCGCAGGATATCCGCCCCACCGCGCCGTATGGGTCCACGCTGACCTTCGGCACCGGCCTCGTGAACATCCCCACGGCCTGGGTGAGCCCCACCAGTGGCGACCTCTTCGCCTCGCTCTCCCTGCGCGCCTTCAACAGCGACGGCCGCTTCGTGCCGGTGCCGCAGGACTCCCGCTACGACTTCAACGAGAGCATCGAAGCGCACTTCGCCGGCCGCGTGTCGCTGGGCCTTTCGGTGTACAGTCTGGGCAACCAGCAGTTCGGCGGTTTCGGGCAGGTGCTGCTCCTGCAGCAGCCCACCTACGGCCCGCGCTGGCTGCCGTCCATCGCCGTCGGCTTTCGCAACCTGGGCTCGAGCAAGTATCAGGACCGCTTCGTCACGGGCAACGCACGCGTCGCGGACGTGAATGGCGGCAACAATGCGGCGACGGGGCACGGCGTGTTCGACGGCTCGCCCAGCCTGTTCGCCGTCGCAACGCGAGAGTTCCAGTTCAGCCGCAACTCGGCCTCGGTCACCGTGGGCTACGGCAACGGCCTGTTCGCCAACCGCGCTGGACTCGGCTACGCCTACAGCCAGAACGGCACCATCGCGAAGGGGCTCTTCATGGGCGCCCGCTACGCCATCCCCACGAGCGACAACAGCGCGCTCACGCTGATGGCCGAGGACGACGGCTTTGACGTGAACGCGGGCGCCTCGTACACGTACAACCACATCTCGGTGGGGCTCTTCGCCACGGAACTCGACGAATCCACGCTCACCAAGGTGCCGGGCTCCATCGCGAACTTCACCAAGTACGGCTTCCGCATCTCCTACAACGCCAGCATCCCCGAGATCATCAACGGCTCGCGCGAACGCTCGCAGGCCGCCGAGGCGCAGCTCGAGTCGCGCCGCCTGCGGCAGGAGATCGCGCAGCGCGAGATGCACTCGGCGCAACTTCAGGCTTCGCTCGCCAAGGCGCAGGCCAGCGCCGAGAAGAGTGCCGCCGACGAGCGCGCGCGCCTCACCAAGCAACTCGAAGCCGAACGCGACGCGATGAAGAAGGCCGCCTACCGGCTCGACGCCCTCCAGAAGGCGGGCGCCAAGCCGCCCACGGGGAACTGAGCCATGACCATTCGCAGATCATCGTTGCTCTCGGCGCGCGCAGTCGCTACCGCGGTCGTGGGCACGGCATTGCTCGCCGCCGCCGCGCAGGCGCAGCGCCCGCAGTTCGCCCCTACGCTCTTCTGGGATTCGGGGCTCATCAACACACCGGCCGCGTGGGTCGCGCCGCTCGGTGGCGACATCGCGGTGAACTACACGGCGATGAAGTTCGACAGCGCCAAGGGCCCGAGCGCCTTCAACGCATCGCGCGCCACCTCGCGCTACGTGTTCTCGCTCAGCGCGTCCATCTACGGCCGCGCCGAAGTGGGTATCACGGTGTTCGAGAGCGACCTGCGCAACGGGCTCTTCGCCAAGGCCCTCGTGTGGGACCAGACGGACGGCATCTGGCGCACGGGCATCCTGCATTACCTCCCGAGCGTGGCCGTGGGCGTGCGCAACGTGGGCTCGGAGAGCGGCGCGGACCGCTTCGGCGACACGCGCACGGCGGGGCTCAGCACGAGCGGCACGATGTACGCGGTGGCGACGCGCACCTTCGTGATCTCGGCGGGGGACGGGGACGCGTCGAACGACATCGGCCCGCGCCCCAAGGTGCAGCTCGCGCTCAACGCGGGCATGGGCAACGGCCTCTTCAAGAACGACGGCGGCTTCGGCACGCGGTACGCCAAGAGCGCCACGGGCGGCGTGTTCGGCGGCGCGCAGCTGCAGTTCGCCACCTCGCGCTACTCCACGCTCTCGCTCATCGCCGAGCAGGACGCCTGGGACGTGAACCTCGGTGCGAGCTTCGACGTGCGCGGACTGCGCGCCAACCTCTACCTCACCGAACTCGGCGCGGGCACTGGCAACGGCGGGAGTCTGGCCTACCAGAAGATCGCGTTCTCTCTGGGCTGGCAGACGAACCTCTCGGCGCTCGTGCGCGGCAATCGCATGGAGCGCGTCACCGAGGCGTACGCCCGCACCGCCGAGCAGCTGCGGCAGCAGATCGCGGCCGGTGAAACGCGCGTGAAGACGCTCGATACCCAGCTCAAGACGATGCAGACCGCGCAGCAGACCGACGTGAGCGCGCAGCGCGCCGAGCTCGAGCGCCAGCTGAAAGAGGAGCAGGACGCGGTGAAGCGCTTGCAGGAGCTGTTGAAGGCCCGCGAAGCGCCGAAGAAGCCGTGATGCGTATGCACCTCGGAAACTTTCGTGTGCTGCGCGTTGTGCCGTTGCTTGCACTCGCGTTCTCGACCGCGGTCGTGCGCCCGGCGCACGCGCAGCAGCAGCCGCCGGCCAAGGAAGACCCGGCCAAGTCGCTCAAGACCCTGCAGGACCAGCTCGAGCAGATGCGGTTGCAGCGCATCGAGCTCGAGGCGCGGGCCGAGAAGACGCTCTCCGTGGAAGTGGCCGACCGCGCCAAGAAGCTCGCGATGGGCGGCGAGGCGGGGGCACTGACGAAGCTCGAGTTCCTGCTCGACTCGGCGCAGAACCGGCTGACGGCGCAGCGGGATCGCATTCACGCGCTGCAGGACGCCACGTCTGGGAACCAGCAGGCGGCGCTGATCGTCGTCGCGTTGCGCGCCGACGCGCTGCCGAGCGGGCCAGTTGCCGCGACGGTGCGTTTGGACGACCGCGAGGTCGCGACGTTCACGCTGACGCCGCAGGGCAGGCGCAATGTGACGTCGGGCGGCGCCGAGCAGGTGCACCGCGGCGAGATCGCGCCGGTGGGGCACGCGGTCAGTCTCAAACTCACGTCCGCGGGCGGTGCCAGCACGGAACAGATCACCATTCCTGCGGCCCCGAACCTGATCACCTACGTGGAGTTCGTGTTCAAGGGCGGCAAGCTGACCGCGACGACGTGGACCAGTCGCCCGCCGTCGTCCTGAGCGCGCGCATGCGGATGTGGTCCGCGCGTCCTCTCGCGTTCGGCGCGCTGATCGGGTGCCTCGCCGCGGTGGCCGGTGCGCAGTCGGCGCCGCTGGCGGATCGCTGCTTTGCGCCGGCGCGAGCCGCGGCCGGCGTCGCGGCGGGCACGCCGGTGAGCGCGGCTGGTGTCGCGCGGTCGCGCGAGCTGGAGCGCAAGTTCGCCGAGGCGGATCTCGACGAGGGGCGCACATTCGCGGCCATCGAGCGGCTCGAGGCGTTGCGCGGTTCGGCTACGGGGGCGGGCGCTGCCCCGGCGTCGGACGACGGCGCGCTGCTCGCGCTGTTGGCCCGCGCCTATGCGACCGCCGGGTGCCGTGCGGCGTTCGTCGCCGCGGCCAACGAGGCGCTCGCTGCCAACCAGACCGGAGCCGACGCGGCATCACTGCGCGCGATGCTCGCCGTGGCCCGCGCCGCGACTATCGACTCGGTGGCGGCGAGCGACCTGATCGTCGCTCCCGATGACTCGGTGCGCGAAGGTGTGCTCGCCGATCTCGCGTGGCAGCAGTATCGCGGTGGACGGTTCCTGCCGGCTGACGTCGCGTTCGACCAGCTCGCGTCGGCTGGGCAGGGGCCGCACGCGCGGCTCGCGGCGCGCG
>CAIRBD010000488.1 GCA_903876745.1 uncultured Gemmatimonadota bacterium | reverse complement strand
GCCGACGTCCGTCTCGGAGCCGTTCTTGTTCCATTCATCGTGCATCCACGCGGTGCGCGAGCCGCCGCTGCCGTCGGCGAACAGCTTCACGCCGCCGGCGATGACGTGGTCGTCGCCGGTGGTCGCATACGGCTTGGTCATCGCCGCACGCCGCTCGATGAGCCGCTGGACGTTCGCCATCGACCGTCCGCCGCTCCAGAGCGCGAACACCCGCACGGGCAGCGCGCCCTGCGCCGCGACCTCACGGTACGTGTCCCACGCCTCGTCGCCGATGCCGGGATCTTTGAGCCCGGTCATTCCCTCTTCGTTGAATGCACGCGCGAGCGCCGCGAATGCCTGCCGGCGCTGCGCCGCGGTGACCGGCGGCACGAGGCGCCGGACCAGATCCTGTGCCGATTCCTTGAGCACGCCGGTCGGCGTGCCGTCGCTCGCGCGGTCGATGCTGCCGCCGGCCGGGTCCTTCGAGTCCTTCGTGATGCCGGCGAGACGCAGCGCGGCGCTGTTCGCCACGCCGTAGTGGCCGGTGGTGTTCACGAGCCACACGGGGTTGTCTGGCGACACCGCATCGAGATCGGCACGGGTCGGCATGCGGCGCTCCGTGAGCTTGCCCTCGTCCCAGCCGCGTCCGCTGATCCACCCGCCGCGCGCCGTCTGCGTGGCGCGCGCCGCGACGGCCGCACGCAACTCGGCCATGTCGTGCACGGCGGGGTACGCGAGATTCACCGCGAACGCACGGTCCACGGCGCCGCCGGAGAAATGCGAATGTGCGTCGATCAACCCGGGGGTGACGGTCAACCCGCGCAAGTCGATGCGTCGCGTGCCCGGGCCGGCCAGCGCGCCGATCGCCGCACTGGTGCCCACGGCCACGATGCGCCCGCCGCGCACCGCGATCGCCTCGGCGATGCGGTCGGTCGCGTCCACGGTGATGACGTTGCCGTTCACGTGCACGAGATCGGCCGCCTGCGCCCTGACCGGCGCGGTCGCGGCAGAAACGAGGAGCGCCGCGGTCGCGGCGCTCCCAAAGGACGTTCTAAGCGTCGCCACTGGAGATCAGGGCTTCTTCGCGGGCGCGGCGGGCGCCGTCGCTCCCTTGTCCGGCTGCGACTTCTTCATCGCCTTGAGCTGCTTCGCCTCTTTCTTGGCCGCCTTCTTCAGCTCCTTCGCCTTCGTCGTGTCACCCGACGCCTTCGCTGCCTTGGCCTGTGCCTTCTTGCGCGAGACGTCCTTCTTCATCGTCTTCATCGTGTCCTTGGCCGTCGGTGCGGCTTTGGTCGCAGGCGCTTTCTGCGCGCCGAGCGCGCCGGCCGAGAACACGAGGAGTCCCATCGCCACGAGTCGTGCGAATCGCATGTTGTCTCCGAAGGGGGTACGGATCGTCGCGCCCGGGGGCCGGGCTCCCACGTGATTCCCAACGATGGCACAAAACAGGGGCGTGCGGAACCACAGCCGGAACCACAGCCATGGTCCGGCCGCGCCGGTCGATAACCGCTAACGGCCCGTGGGCGCGCAACCTATCTTGACGCCATCACGGAGGAAGACGATGTCCACAGGTGGTGAAGTCCTCGCCCGCATGCTCCAGGCCGAAGGGGTCGACACGGTCTTCGGCATCATCGACGGCACCTACTACGGTTTCTACGCCGCGCTCCACGCGCTCGGCATCACGCTCATCACGCCGCGCCACGAAGCGAGCGCCGCGCACGCCGCCGCAGCCTACGCCCGTCTCACCGGTAAGCTCGGCGTGTGCATGGCGAGCAACGGACCGGGGGTCGCGAACATCCTCCCGGGGCTCGTCGTCGAGCAGGTGGAGGGAAATCGCATCCTCTGCATCACGAGCGCGCGGCGCACCGGCGCGATGTACCCGATGCGCACCGGCACCTATCAGGGGTTCGACCAGGAAGCGGTCATCGGCTCGTTCGCCAAGTGGAGCCGCGCGGTGCCGAGCTTCGAGCGCATCCCCGAGCTCATGCGCGCCGCCCTGCGCGCCTGCTGGGACGGACGCCCCGGGCTCGTGCACCTCGACGTCCCCGAGAACGTGATGAACGCCGACGTGAAGGTGGATGTCGGCTACTGGAAGCCCACGCAATACCGGCGTTCGAGCCCCATCGCCCCCGACGCGGGCGATGTGGAACGCGCCGCCGACATCCTGCTGCGCTGCGAGATGCCGGTGATCCACGCCGGGAGCGGCGTGATCCACGCGCGCGCGTTCGACGAACTGCGGGCCGTCGCCGAGTTACTCGAGGCGCCGGTCACGACGAGCTGGGCCGCACGGGGCGTGTTCGATGAGACCTCGCCGCTCGCCATCCCGATGACGCACGTGAAGCTCAACTCCATCGTGCGCAACGACGCCGACGCCGCGCTCATCCTTGGCTCGCGGCTCGGCGAGACCGACTGGTGGGGCAAGGCGCCTTACTGGCGCGCGCCCGGCGAGCAGAAGACCATCCAGGTGGACCTCGACGACTGGGCCCCGGCGGGCGGCGGGTAGCGCGGTCGCTTCGCGAGGGTCGCCTAGGAATCCCAGGGCGGACACAATTCCGGCAACGGCGCCCCGTCAAGGGTC
>CAIRBD010000487.1 GCA_903876745.1 uncultured Gemmatimonadota bacterium | reverse complement strand
GGCCGTGGATCATCGTCGCGCTCTGTTCGACGCTCGTGTATCCGCAGCTCTCCGACATCGCCACGGCGATGCCGTACCTGAAGCCGTCGCTGATCGGCAACGACCTCGCCTACCCGGCGATGATGAAGTTCCTGCCGGCCGGCTTCCTCGGACTCGTCGTGGCGGGCACGCTTGCGGCCTACCGCTCGACGATCGAGACGCACCTGAACTGGGGCACGAGCTACCTCGTGCACGACTTCTATCGTCGCTTCCTGAGCCCCGGCAAGAGCGAGAAGCACTACGTGCTCATCGGGCGCCTCACGACGGCGGCGCTGATGGTGTGCGCGGCGCTGATGACGTACGCGCTCGGCACGGCCAAGGAAGCGTTCGACCTGATCCTGTCGATCGGCGCGGGCACCGGCCTGCTGTATCTGCTGCGCTGGTTCTGGTGGCGCGTGAGCGCGTGGAGCGAGATCTCGGCGATGGCGAGTTCGTTCATCGTGGCGCTCGGCTTCTTCATCGCGCGCAAGAACGGGCTGGAAGTGGCGTCGCACGTGTCGCTGTTGATCACGGTGGCGACGACGTCGGTGGTGTGGTTCGTGGTGACGCTCCTCGCGCCCCCCGCCGACCGGGAGACGCTCGAGAAGTTCTACAAGCTCGTGCGCCCGGCGGGACCCGGGTGGAAGCCGATCGCCGCGACGAGCGGCGTGGTGGCGGCGGGCGACTCGATCGCCGCGTCGATGCTCGCGTGGGTGCTCGGCTGCACGTTCGTGTACGCGGGGCTGTTCGGCACGGGGAGCCTGCTCTACGGACGGATGCCGCAGTTCTACATGTGGCTCGCCGCGTTCCTGGGGAGCGGATTCTGGCTCAGCCGCGTGCTGAGCGGGTTCTGGTCGAAAGAAGGCGGCTGATGTCCGGGCCGACGACGCAAGCCGTGATCTTGGCGCGCGGCCTCGGCACCCGGATGCGCAAGCAGGCGGCGGGGAGCGGCGCGCTGAGTGAGGAGCAGCAGCGCGCCGCGGACGCGGGAATGAAGGGCATGATGCCGATCGGGCGTCCGTTCCTGGACTACGTGCTGTCCGCGCTCGCCGACGGTGGGATGACCGACGTGACGCTGGTGCTCGGGCCGGAACACGGGGCGGCGCGCGAGTATTTCGAGGTGACGTCGCCGCCGGAGCGCGTGCGCATGCACTTTGCCGTGCAGGCCGAGCCGCGCGGCACGGCCGACGCGGTGGCCTCGGTGCGCGGCGTGGTGCGCGATGCGCCGTTCCTCGTGCTGAACGCGGACAATCTGTACTCGGCCGACGCGGTACGCGCTCTCGCTGCGGTCGGCGGAGCGGGGCTCGCCGCCTACGAGGCCGACGCGCTCGTGCGGCTCGGCGGCATCGAGGCGGAGCGCGTGCTGAAGTTCGCGCTGCTCGACATCGGCGACGATGACGTGCTGCGCGAGGTGCGCGAGAAGCCGGCCGCAGACGATCCGCTCGCGCTGCGCGCGGAGCGATGGGTGTCGATGAACCTGTGGTCGTTCTCGCCGATGATCTTCGAGGCGTGTGCGCGGGTGACGCCGTCGTTGCGCGGCGAGCTCGAGCTGCAGGATGCGGTGACGATCGCGATGCACGAACTGGGCGAGGTGTTCCGTGTGGTGCGCCGGCGCGAGGGCGTGCTCGACCTCTCGAGCCGCGGCGACGTGGCGGACGTGCAGGCGCGGCTCGCCGGCGTGGCGGCGCGCCCGTGAACGATCACGGCGCTCCGGACGAACGTTCGTTCGAGAACGCCGGGCGACCGGCGACCCGCACGTACATCGTGCCCGGGCGCG
>CAIRBD010000486.1 GCA_903876745.1 uncultured Gemmatimonadota bacterium | reverse complement strand
CGATGCGCCGCTGCTGCCGGTACGGGCACGCCGCGCCGCCGAGCGTGCGGCCACGCTCGCGCCGCTGCTGTTCAGCGACGCCGATACGGTCGCCGCCACCGCCGCGCTCGCGTCGTGGATCCGCGATGCGGCGCACACCGCCGGCGTGATCGTCACGCAGTCGGAGGCGGCGCCGGTGGAGTCGCCCGGTGACGGTGTGCGTTCGCTCGGCGTGGACGTGCGTGTCGAGGGTCCGTTCTCCGCCGTGGCCGTCTGGCTCGCGCTGCTCGAGCAGGGAGAACGCGCCCTGTCCATCGAACGGCTCGACCTGATCGCGACCGGCCGCTCCGACGGCACGATCGCCGCGAGCGCGCGTGTGCGCGGATTCTCCGCACGGCTCGCGACGATGGCGACCGGAGGCGCGCGATGAGGTGGCACCCGTGGCGCGAAGCGTCGGTGCGCGCGGCGGCGTTCGCCGTCCTCGTCGCCGCGGGCTTCGTCGCGGCCAGCGCGTGGAGGGGGGTGCGTCCGGTCGTCGCGGAGTCGACGCTCCTCGCCGCCGATGGAAAGGCCGCCGAGATGGCGGCGCCCCCGCGCATCAGGCCCATCGACCGCCTCGTCGCGCTGGCACCGTTCGAACCCGAACGCCGCGCCTCGACGTCGTCTGCGGCCGCCCTCCAGATCCCCGTCGCGGGTGTCCCTCCGGCGGTTCGCCTGCTCGGCACTGTAGTCGGCGACGGTGTGCCCTTCGCCGTCTGCAAACTTGGCGCGGGCACGCCGCGATTCCTTCACGCCGGCGATACGCTCGGCGGCTGGACGCTGCGGGTCATCGCGCCGGCGCTCGTCGTGTTCGTTGACGGCGGCGGTGTGCGTCACGAAGTTCGTCTTTCATCGCCCGGGAGTTGACGTGAGATTGCGCCACTTGTTCGTCGCATGCGGCCTCGCCGTGCTCGCGCGCAGCGCCGGTGCCCAGGATCCGGTGAAGGTGACGGAGGCGGGCATCGTCGTGGATTTCCAGGACGCGGAGTTGCGCGTCGTGCTCGGAGCGCTCGCCGAAGCCGGACGGTTGAACGTGACGTTCGGCGAGGTGCCGGACCGCCGCGTCACCCTGCGGTTGCGCGACCCGCTTCCCAGAACTGAGGTGCTCGCCATGCTGACGAGCATCGCCCGCGCGAACGGGATGCGGGTCGAGACCGAAGCACGGCTCGTGCGATTGGTTGCCGTCCCGACGTCCGACGATGCGGCGACGTCGCAGGCCGCGCAGCAGGCGGGCGGTGTGCGACTGTACGTGTACCGCCTCCGGCACGTGCGCGCCGCGAACCTCGCCTCCACGCTGCAGGCGATCTTCGGCGGGCAGCGCGTCGCGCCGGCGTCGGCCGCGCTCGCCACGCGCCCCCTCTCGGAACGGCTGCAGTCACAGCGCATCGATGTGTACAACGCGGATACGACCGCGCGCGGTCCGTCGGTCGCTCGCCCGCGCGACGAGGGGTTCCGGGCCGAGCTGAAGGGCCCGGTGCAGGTGGTCTCCGACGAGACGACGAACGCCTTGCTGGTCCGAGCCCTCCCCGTGGATTGGGCCATCGTGCAGGAAGCGATCGTCGCGATGGACCTGCGGCCGTTGCAGGTGATGATCGAGGTGCTCATCGCCGAGGTGCGGGAGTCGCACGACCTCGATGTGCGTGTGGCGGGAGGCACGTCGGCCGCGCCGAATGCCACCACCACCACCGCCGGCAGCGCGGGAGCGGTCGACGCCTCGACCACCGGCCTGCTCCTCAACCTCGCGCGCGGCGGTTCCTTCACCACGAGTCTCGCGCTCTCCGCGCTCGCCACGCGCGGCGACGTCCGCATCCTGTCGCGTCCACTGCTCCTGGCCCAGAACAACCTCGAGGCCAAGATGCTCGTGGGGAGCCAGCGGCCGTTCGTCCAGGTGACGAGGACGCTTCCGACGGATGCCGGCGTCCGCGATCAGGTGGTGCAGTACCGCGACGTCGGAACGACCCTCGCCATCCTCCCGACGATCAACGCCGACGGCTACGTGTCGCTG
Source organism: uncultured Gemmatimonadota bacterium (assembly GCA_903876745.1). Classification (GTDB taxonomy): domain Bacteria; phylum Gemmatimonadota; class Gemmatimonadetes; order Gemmatimonadales; family Gemmatimonadaceae; genus Fen-1231. The sequence continues at coordinate 1,339 of CAIRBD010000486.1, read as the reverse complement.
CAGGTGTCGCAGGAAGTGAGCGCAGCCACGCAGGAGATGCAGTTCGGTGCTCCGGTCATCAGCACGCGAGAGGCCTCCACGCATCTCTTCCTGAAGGACGGTCAGACGGCGGTGCTCGGCGGATTGGTGGACCGCCAGCAGGAGAAGACGCGGACCGGCATCCCCGGATTGAGCGCGCTTCCCGGCATCGGCTGGCTGTTCGGCAGCACGCGTAACACCACCACGAACAGCGAACTCTTCGTGTTCCTCACGCCGCACATCGTGACGAGCGACGACGACATCGACCGCATCCGCGGCGCCGTGGACCGCAAGGCGACGGCGCCCGATTCCGCGCAGGCGAATCCGGCCGTGATCCCGCGCAAACCGCGGTGATGGACCTCACCACCGTCGAGGCCGTGTCGCTGCAGCTCACGGCGCCCTTTCTCGAGCAGCATGGCCTGCTGCCGCTCGGGATGCGCGACGGCGTGCTGCACGTGGCGACGTGGCTCGACGCGCCGGCGCAACAGGCGCTCGACGACATCGCCCTGCTCTGCGGCGCGCCCGTGGCACTGCGGCGCGGCGAGGAACACGCCCTGCGCGCGGCCATCCAGCGCGTCTACGGCGCCGGGAGCACGGCGCAGGGTGTCATCGACGCGCTGAGCGGCGGCGAGCGGGCCGACGGCGTCGCCGCCGAACGGGCGCTCGACGATCTCGTCTCGCTGGCCAACGAAGCGCCCGTGGTGCGCCTCGTGAACCTGCTGCTGCTCGAGGCGCTGCAGGCGCGGGCGTCGGATGTGCACCTCGAGGCGTACGCCGGCCGTCTGCGCGTGCGCTATCGCGTGGACGGGGTGCTCCAGGAGGCGCCGTCACCGCCCGCCGCGCTCGCGGCCGCCGTCACGAGCCGCATCAAGATCATGGCCGACCTCGACATCGCCGAACGCCGCGTGCCGCAGGACGGTCGCATCCGTCTGCGCCTGATGGAACGGCCCGTGGACGTGCGCGTTGCCACGCTCCCGACCCTCCACGGCGAGAGCATCGTGCTCCGCCTGCTCGACAAAGCGCGCGGACGCATCGAACTGCCGGCCCTGGGAATGGCCGCCGACACGCTGGCGGGCTTCCGCGCCGCCATCGCGCGTCCGCATGGCATCGTACTGGCCACGGGTCCCACGGGGAGCGGCAAGACCACCACCCTGTACGCCGCGGTGGACGTGCTGCGTACGGGGCGCGAGAAGATCCTCACCGTCGAGGACCCGGTGGAGTATGAACTCGCCGGTGTGCCGCAGGTGCCCGTGCACGAGAAAGCCGGCGTCACCTTCGTGTCGGCGCTGCGTGCCCTACTGCGGCAGGACCCCGACGTCAT
>CAIRBD010000485.1 GCA_903876745.1 uncultured Gemmatimonadota bacterium | reverse complement strand
GCGCAGCGCGGCGCCCGCCGTCGCGCTCGCCCGCGAACGGGTGGCGGCGCTCGAGCTGCTCGATCAACACGCCCTGCACGTCCTGCCCGACTCGATGTCGCACGGCGAGGCCACCGATGGGGCGGCGCGCTATGCGTGGACGGCCACGACGACGCCGAGTGCGGCCGAGCATGATCTTTATGAGATCGCGGTCGACGTGCGGTGGACGGACGGCGCCTTCGCGCTCCGTACGCGCACCTACCGCCCGGCGGACCTTTCCGCTGGCGCGGACGTGCGGCCGTGAGGCGCGCGCGCCGTGGCATGACGTTGCTTGAGCTCGTCGTGTCGATGACGGTGGGCGGGATGGCGCTCGCGGCAGGCGGCGCGACGTTCGCGCTGCTGACCGACCGGCGTGAACGGGCGCTGCACGAGGCGGCCGTCGAGAGCCGGGCGCTCGCCGCGCGCGAGTCGATCTCCGAGTGGGTGGCGGGTGCGCAGCCCGCGACCGCCGGGCTCGCGGCCGGAATGCGCGGCCTCCATGGCGTGCGTCGCGTCGGCACCGCGGAGCTGGCCGACGATGAGATCGGGTTCCTCACCACGGCGGCGACGCCGCGAAGCGACGACGCATCGTTCGTGCGATTGTTCGTCGCGCCGGCGACCGCGAACGCCTCCAGCGCGCTCGTTGCCGAGGTGACCGACCCGCGTGGAGGCGACACGGTGCGTGTGACGGTCGCCGACCGCGTCGCCGGACTGGAGGTGCGCTACTTCACGCGTGCGTTCGGGCGCGCCGAGTGGCGCGACACATGGACGTCGACCTCGCTGCTGCCCGGGGTCGTCCAACTGCGGCTGCGCGCCGTCGCCGGCGACACGTTCCGCGGCGGTCTGCAGTGGGCGATCACCGTGCCGCTCGCCAACGGCCGATGAATCGCCGCGGCTTTGCGCTCATGGCGAGCATCTGGCTGATGGTGGCCATCGCCTCCGTTGCGCTCGAGGTCTCGTGGCTCGCGCGCACGCGCCGGCTCGCCCTGTTGAACACCATCGAGCGCGATCAGGCGTGGGGCGCGGCGAACGCGGCGCTCGAGCACGCGCGTGCGCGCCTCTCCCGGCAGCTCGCCGTGCCGGCCGACCCGCGGAGCACGATGTTCCCCGATCCGTGGCGCAACGCGGCGTACGCGAGTGATACGGTGCGGATGGGGGACACACGGTACGTGTTCTCGCTCACGGACGACGGCGCCACGCTCGACGTGAACCTGGCGTCGGTCGGCGACCTGCAACGGCTCTTCGCCGCCTGTGGTGCCGACGACGCGGTGGCATCGCGCCTGGCCCGGCGTGTGGCCGACTGGCGTGATGCCGACACGTTTCCTCGGCCTACCGGAGCCGAGCGGCCGGACTATCTCGCGGCGGGCGCGCGCGAGCTGCCGCGCGACGGTCCGGTGGAGCGCGTCGGCGAACTGGGTGACGTACTCGGAATGCCGGAGGCCGTGTGGCAGCGTGCGAGTCCGCTGCTCAGCGTGCACGGCATCGGATCGGTGAACGTGAATGCCGCGCCGCGCGAGATCTTGTTGAGCCTGCCGGGTATGACGGAGGTCGCGGCGGACGCCATCCTCACGGCGCGTCGCGACGGTGCGTCCATCGCCAGCTTTCAGGAGTTCACGGATCGCATGCCGCCGTCGGCGCGTTCCGGAGTCGTACAGGCCGCACCTGAGTTACTGCGACGTCTCTCGTTCGCATCGTTCGCCGTGCGCGTGCGCGGCGACGCCTGGGTGGACGGGAGCCCGGTGCACGTCCGGTCGGAGGCGTTGATGGTGCAGGGAGGGGGCACGGTGTTCGTCCAATGGAGATCGTTGCGTTGAGCCGTTCGCGCTGGGTGAGTCTCGCGTTGGGCGACGGACGCGGCGTCGCGGCGTGGTGGCCTTCCGAGACCGAGCCGGCGCGCGCGCGTGTGTCGCATTTCGCGTTCGACGCGGCGCTGCTCGCCGCCGGCGATCCCTCGGCGCTCGCGGAACTTCTCGCCGATGTGCGGTCGCAGGTCGGTGCCGCTCCGTGTCTGGGGTTCGTCGCGCTGGCGTCACCGTGGACATCGCCGCGTGTGGTCGCGTTGCCGCCGATGCGCGACGCCGAGGCGCTGGCCGTACTCACGCGGGATGCGGCCCGGTTCTTTCCGCGACTGCGCGCCGGGTCCGTGGTCGCGGTGCGTACGCTCGAGGGGCGCCAACCGTCCGCGGTGTTCGCGTCGGACGCGGAGGCGGTGGTCCTCGACGCCGTGCGCGCCGCGATCGCGTCGACGGGGTGGGAACTTGCACACATCGGTCCCGCGATCGGTGCGTGGGCGCACGCTTGCGGCTCGTCCGTGGGTCGCACGTTCGTGGTGGGCGGAGAGGCCGCCGTGCTCGACGCACGCGATGGACTCGTGACGGCACTCCGCACGTGCCGCGCCGAGGACGCAGGCCCTGCAGAAGCCGGGGACGCGCTCGACGCGGCGGCGCGACACGCGCCGTGGAGCCGCGAGGCCGAACTCGTCGCTCCCGCCGTTCGCGCGGCGCGGCAGACGGCGGTGCGCCGCGTGGCCCGCCGGTTGAGCGCCGTCGCGGCGATGCTTCTCCTGGTCGCGGCCGCTCTGCGATGGGTCGGCGCGTACGCTGCACTGCGTGTCGCGGAGCAGTCGCGGGCGGCGCTCCGTCCCGCGCTGGCGCCGGCATTGGCGGCGCGCGATTCGATGATGGCGCTGGACGGCATGCTTGGCACGATCGATCGCGCCCAGCGCGATGCACCGGCCTGGACCGCGCGATTGGGGGCGATCGCCGCCGCGTTGCCGAAGGACGCGTATCTGACGGCCGTGCGCGGCGCGGGCGATTCGCTGCTCGTCGAGGGGAGCGCCGCCAGCGCCTCCCGCGTGTTCACCGCGCTCCGCGCGGCGCGCG
>CAIRBD010000484.1 GCA_903876745.1 uncultured Gemmatimonadota bacterium | reverse complement strand
GTCTCGGCGGTGCCGCCGGATTTCGAGATGACGAGGAAGAGCGTGCGCGACAGATCGAGCATGTCGAGGCGCGCGACGATGGTGCGCGGATCGACGTTGTCGAACACGTGCAGACGGGGGCGGCCGCCGCGCTGCGCCGCGGAGCGCGCGTTCCAGTCGGGGGCGAGCAGCGCGGTGCGCAGCGCGATCGCGCCGAGCGCCGAGCCGCCGATGCCGAGGACGACGACGTCGTCGCAGGTGCCGGCGCATTCGCGCGCGAACCGGCGCACGCGGTCGTGCTCGGCGGCCTGCGCGTCGAGTTCGGTGAAGCCGTAGCGGCCGGCGGCGGCGTCCTTGGCGACGGCCTCGTGCACCTGCGCGAAGCGGGCGCTCAGCGCCTCCCATTCGTCGTCGCCCGGACCGGTAGGCGCGAGGGGGGCCATCATGTTCGAGAAGTCGAGTTGCAGCGTCATGCGTCCACCGTGACCTGGAGTCCGTCGAAGGCCGGCGCGATACCGGCGGGGAGTTCCGCCTCGAGTTCGGCGTGTGCGTCGTTGTGCGTGAGATGCGTGATGTACGTGCGCTCGGCGCCGACGCGCCGGGCCACCGCGATGGCTTCGCCGAAGCTCAGGTGCGACGGGTGCTCCACGCGGAAGAGCGCGTTGAGCACGAGCAGTTTCACGCCGGCGAGCTGGGCGAAGGCCGATTCGGGGATGGACTTTGCGTCCGTGACGTACCCGATGGGGCCCACGCGATAGGCGAACACGCGCGAGCGGCCGTGCGGCACTTCGATGGGCATCACGTCGAGATCGCCGATGCGGTGGGCGACGCCGGGGGTGAGCGCCGTCGCCGAGCCCTCGGGCTTGAACGTGCCCGGGAGCGGCTGGATGGCGTCGTCGAAGATGTAGGAGAACTTCTGCGACAGGCTCGCCATCGTCTCGGCGGGGCCGTAGAAGGGGAGCTTCTTCCCGGTGCGCACCGAGATGGCGCGCAGGTCGTCGATGCCGTGCGTGTGGTCGGCGTGGTCGTGCGTGAAGAGCACCGCGTCGACGCTGGCGATGCCGCTGGCGACGAGCTGCAGGCGCAATTCGGGCGGCGTGTCGATGAGCAGGCTCGTCGTCGCCGACTCGATGACGGCGCCGACGCGCGTGCGCTTGTCGCGCGGATCGTTCGAGTGGCACACGGCGCAGCCGCACCCGATCTGCGGGATGCCGAAGCTCGTGCCGGTGCCGAGGAACGTCAGCTTCACACCGTCTCGACCTTGAGCAGGTTCGTCGCCCCGGGCATGTCGAACGGCACGCCGGCGGTGGCGACGATGCGGTCTCCGGCCTTGGCGAGACCACGCTTGATGATCTCCACCTTGGCGAGGCCCCACATCTGCTCGTAGGTATCGCAGTGCGGCACGAGGATGGGGATGACGCCCCACACGAGGGCGAGCTGCCGGTACGTGCGCTGCGAATCGGTGAGCACCACGATGGGGACGCCGGGCCGGCGCGCCGCGACGACGCGGGCGCTGAAGCCGCTCTTGGTGATCACGACCAGCAGGTGCGCGCCCACCATCCGCACGGCGGTAACGGACGCCGACGCGATGGTCTCCTCGGTGCTGGCGGTGCCGGGCTGCAGGCGGTCGAGGCCGAGGCCGCGCGTGACGGGGAAGGTCTCGGCGGTGGTGATGATGCGGTGCATGGCCTCGACGGCGAGCGCGGGCCAGGCGCCGGCGGCGGTCTCGGCGGAGAGCATCACGGCGTCGGTGCCATCGAGCACAGCGTTGGCGACGTCGTTGGCCTCAGCGCGTGTGGGGCGCGGGTGCTCGATCATCGATTCGAGCATCTGCGTGGCGGTGATGACGGGACGGCCGTGGCGGTTGGCGAGGCCGATGATGCGCTTCTGCGCGAGCGGCACGTCCTCGAACGGGAGTTCCACCCCGAGGTCGCCGCGCGCGACCATGACGGCGTCGGCGGCGTCGAGGATGGACTCGATACGCTCGAGGGCGCTGTCCTTCTCGATCTTCGCGACGATGAGCATCCCCTTGGGGAGCAGCTTGCGCATCGCGACGATGTCCTCGGCGCGCCGCACGAAGCTCAGGGCGAGGTAGTCGAGGTCCTGGGCGATCGCGAACTCGATGTCGGCGAGGTCCTTCTCGGTGAGCGACGGCGCGGAGACATCGACTCCGGGGAGGTTCATCCCCTTGTTCGACTTCATCTCGCCGCCATGCACGGTGCGCACGCGCACGCGCGGGCCGTCCACCGCGAGCACGACGAACTCGAGCAGCCCGTCGTTCACCAACACGCGCGCGCCCACGCTGACGTCGTCGGCGAAGTGGTCGTACGTCACGGGCACGTCGCCGGCACCGGCGAGGCTCTCGTGCACGAACGTCAGCTGCGACCCGTCGGCGATCTGGAGCGGAACGGGGAGCACGCCGATGCGGATGCGCGGTCCCTGCAGGTCACCGAGGATGGCGATGGGGCGGTCGACGTCCTGCGCGACGGTGCGGATCATCGCGATGGTCGCGGCGTGCTGCTCGTGCGTGCCGTGCGAGAAGTTGATGCGCGCAACGTTGAGTCCGGCGTCGACGAGGGTCCGGAAGACCTCAGGAGAGGTCGAGGCGGGGCCGAGGGTAGCGACGATGCGGGTGCGGGAGTCGGTCATGCGGATTGCTTGAGAGATTTCCGACGTGGATGCGGTGTTTCGGTGCGAGCAGGACGCCAACGACGCCGCAGGTTTACGCAGGTACTACAGGGGCGTCGACCTTTGAAAACTACCAAGGAGACGGGGCCGGCGCACTTCCCCCACGGGGATGTGACGCGATCGATCCTTGTCGCGTTCTATGCAGTTTACAACGCGCTGGGGAACGGATTCCTCGAGCGCGTATATGTCAGGGCGCTGGCCGAAGAGCTGCGCTCACGTGGCCTGTCCGTCGCTCTTGAGGTTCCGCTGGAGGTGCGCTACCACGGTGTCTGCGTGGGGACTTACAGAGCCGACTGCGTCGTCGCTGGCTCTGTGATCGTGGAAGTCAAGGCCGCATCGCGCCTCGCAAGCGAGCATGAGGCACAGTTGCTGCATTACCTCAGGTCGTCAGACATCGAGGTGGGTCTGCTCCTGAACTTCGGAGTCAGGCCCAGTTTCAAACGCCTCGCCTTCTCGAACCAGAGAAAGACTCCGCGCCGTCTGTAGTACCTGCGTCAACCTGCGGCGTCGTTCGAGTCCCCTACTTCACCACCTCACAGCCGAGCGACACCGCCTTCGCCTCGAGCCCCGCGATGAGCGTATCGAAGCTCTTCTGGAACGACGCCAGTCCCTCGGCGAGCAGCTGGTCGGTGACGGCGTCGAGGTCGATGCCGAGCGCGGCGAGCGCCGCGAGCTGGGCCTGGGCGTCGGCGACGTTCGCGTCGACGGTGCGGGCCACGGCGCCGTGGTCGCGGAAGGCGTCGAGCGTGGCCGGCGGGAGGGTGTTCACCGTGTCCGGGCCGATCAGCGTCTCGACGTACTTCACGTCGGAATAGGCCGGGTTCTTGGTGCCCGTGCTCGCCCATAACGGGCGCTGCACGCGAGCGCCCTTGGCGGCGAGGGCCGTCCAGCGCGGACCGGCGAAGCGCTCGCCGAACAGGGCGTACGCCAACTTGGCGTTCGCCACCGCCGCGAGGCCCATCATCGCCTTCGCCTCGGGCGTGCCCGTCTTCTCGAGTCGCTTGTCGATCTCACTGTCGACGCGGCTCACGAAGAAGCTCGCGACGCTCGAAATGGTCGACACGTCGCCGCCCGCGGCGATGCGATCCTCGAGCCCGCCCAGATACGCCTCGATCACGCGGTCGTGCGCGCTCACGGCGAAAAGGAGCGTGACGTTCACGTTGATGCCGTCGGCGATGAGGCGGCGGAGCGCGATGCATCCTTCCGGCGTCCCCGGCACCTTGATCATCACGTTCGGGCGGGCGACGCTCGCCCAGAGCCGGTGCGCCTCGGCCACGGTCGCCGTGGCGTCGTGCGCCGAGCCCGGACTCACTTCGATCGACACATACCCGTCGCCGCCCTTCGTGGCGTCATAGACCGGACGGAAGATGTCGCACGCGTTGCGCACGTCGTCCGTCTCGACAAGCTCGAACAGCTCCCATGCCGTGTGCGCGCCGGTGGTCGCCTTCAACTGCGCGTCGTACGCCGTCCCTTGCGCGAGCGCCTTCTCGAAGATCGTCGGGTTGGACGTCATCCCCATCAGCGCGTCGTCGCGGAGGCGGCGCACCAGCTCCCCGTCGTGCAGCATCGTGCGGTCGATGTAATCGAGCCAGGCGGACTGGCCGGCGGCGAGCAGCGTGTGCAGAGGGGTGGTCATCGACGGGGCGAGGTGGGAGGGCGACGTGCGGTGGGACACGGAGCGGTGGCCCACCAAAACTAACGCCGCGTTACGGCACGCGGACCCGCACGCCGAACCCGCCGTCGCCCCATTGCATCACCAGCAGATCGCCCTGGAAGAACACGTGCCAGCGCTCCTCACTTGGCGAGATCCCGGTGTGGTCGTCGAGTGGCACGCGCGCGAGGTCCTGCGCCGGATCATACATGGTGCCCCAGAGCGGCGTGCCGCGCTCATCCACCGTCTTCTTGCTGATCACGAGGAAGGTCCTGGCCTTCGTGGGATAGAGCCACACGGTGTAGGCGCCGGCCGGGACCCTCACGCCGCCGATCTCGATGTCCTTGTCGGTCTTCATCTGCGCGGCGGCGTTCGCGCCGAACCGCCAGACGGTGTCGAAGGGCACGAGGGCGCCCCAGAGGGCGCGACCGCGCCGTGCCGGACGGCCGTAGTCGATCGTGATGGTCGCGCCGCCGAGCGTCGTGCGGGCCGTGTCGCGCGTGGAGGCGACGCCCACGCCCTGCCCCGCCGCGTCGCGCGCGGCCCATGCGCTGGCGATCGCGCCCACGTCCGCGTCGGCGACCGCCACGCCGATCTCGTTGTGCGTGGTGAGCGAGCCATCGGAGTGCACGACGCGTCCGTTCTTGTCGAGCCGGAGCCCCGTCCGGAACCCCTGTTGCACGAGTTCCGCGGAGTCGGGCGAGGGCAAGCGCAGGTCGAACGGCGTCGCGATGTCCTGCAACGCC
>CAIRBD010000483.1 GCA_903876745.1 uncultured Gemmatimonadota bacterium | reverse complement strand
TTCTCGGCGTAGGGCAGCGAGTTGTCGGGATAGACGTAGGGCATCCCCTTCACGTGACGGTACGCGAACGCCGCGATCGTCGGCATCTTCGCGATGAGGCGCGTGAACGCGATGTCGCGCTCGGTCTTGTCGTAGATGTTCTTGGCGGTCGGGTAGAACGACGAGAGGGCGGCGACGCCGGCGGTCATCATCGACATCGGGTGCGCGTCGTAGCGGAACCCTTCGAGGAAGCGCTTGATGTTCTCGTGCACGTACGTGTGGTACGTGATCTCCTCGACCCACTTGTCGTACTCGGACTGCGAAGGCAGTTCGCCGTGGCGGAGCAGCCAGGCCACCTCGAGGAAACTCGCCTTCTCGGCCAGCTGCTCGATCGGATAGCCGCGGTAGCGGAGGATCCCCTTGTCGCCGTCGATGAACGTGATCGCGCTGCGGCACGAGGCGGTGTTCATGAAGGCCGGGTCGTAGCCCATGATCCCGAAGTCCTCGGGATTGACCTTGATCTGCTTGAGATCGGCCGTGCGGACCGTCTCGTCGGTGATCGGGACCGTGTACGACTTGCCGGTCCGCGAATCCTTGATCTCGAGATGGTCGCCGGCAGGAGGCGATCCGGCTGCTGTCTTGGTTGCCGCTTCAGTCATGGTTGCCATTTCCTTGTACCGTCAGTTCCGGGATGATTCCCGCATTCACCGGCGCAACAGGTTTTGTGGTTACTGCTGGGTATACGAAGATACCGCCGCGGACGTTCCGTGCCATCCGGAATAACAGCCCTCCAGCGTCGGGGGAGTGCTGACTCCCCCAGTAGACTCCCCAGTCCGGTTACGGTCAAGTCCTTCCCGTACCTGCCGATAAGAAAGGCAACGGCGACCGGCGGTGGCATGCTCCTGCTTTGGCGTGAGCAGCTCCTCGTGACGGTCTCCGGACCCCGTACAGAAAGTCATTGAAATGTCCGCCAGCCCCGTCGCCCGACGCGGCCCCGGACGGGAGAGGCCACCATGCAGTGGTTCCTGGACCTGAAGATCTCGCGCAAGCTGCTCATCGCCTTCGGCATGAGTGTCGCCATGACCCTCGTCGTCGGATTGCTCGGCGTACGGGGCATCAATCAGACGGCGGCGGCGGATGACCTCGTCGAATCCAAGGTCACCGTGCCCATGAACCAGCTCGCCGACCTGGCCAAGATGGCGCAGCGCATCCGCATCAACAATCGCGACATCCTGCTCGCGCAGACGCCGGCCGAAGTCGCCAAGTTCAATGAGAACATCGCCACGATCAACCGGGAGATGGACAGCATCTCCACGCTGGTCAAGGCCAGCATCGTGACTCCGGCGGCCCAGGCGCTCTTCGCGAAATACCAGGAAGCGAACTCGGCGGTCGACCTCACGGACAAGAAGGTGAAAGAGCTCGCCGCCGCCGGCAAGAAGGCGGAGGCGCTCGAGGTGATCCGCACAACGGGCTTCAAGAACTCGAAGGACTTCGAAGCGGCGATCGACAGGCTGCGCGAGAGCAAGCTCGCGCTCGCCAAGCAGTACTCGGCGGACGGCGAAGCAGCGGCCAAGCAGGCCGAACTCCTCATGGTCGTCGCCGGCCTGATCGCGCTGCTGGGCGCGGCGTTCATCGGCCTGTACATCTCCAAGCTCATCGCCGGCGGCATCCAGTCCGTTGCGGCGCGCAGTGACGAGTTGCGCAACGGCCTCATCGCGGGCCTCGCCCGCATGGGTGACGGCCTGGCGCGCGGCGATCTCTCGGCGAAGGTGAACGAGACCGTGAAGCCGCTCCCCGTGACGTCGCAGGACGAGATGGGACAGCTCGCCACCACCGTGAACGCCATCATCACCGACGCGCAGCATCTCGTCGTGGCCTTCGCCGCCGCGACGACCAAGCTCAACGCGGTCATCGCCGAGACGAACGACCTCATCCGGGCGGCCAATGACGGACGCCTCGACGTGCGCGGCAACTCGGCAAAGCACGAAGGCGTGTACCGTGAGCTGCTCGAGGGCGCGAACTCGATGCTCGACACGCTGGCGCGTCCGCTGCACGACACGTCGGCGGTGCTGGCCCGCGTCGCCGCGCGCGATCTGACGGCGACGATCGAGGGCGACTACAAGAACGACCTCGCCGAACTCAAGGCGTCGGTGAACGAAGCGGTCGCGAACCTCGACCGCACGATGAGCGAAGTGGCGTCGGGCGCCGAGCAGGTGGCGGCCGCGTCGTCGCAGGTCGCGACGGGGAGCCAGGCGCTGGCGCAGGGCACGTCACGGCAGGCGAGTGCGCTCGAGGAAGTGAGTTCGAGCCTGGCCGAAGTCAGTTCGATGAGCAAGTCGAACGCGGCCAACGCCCGCGAGGCGAAGCAGATCGCCGACGGCGGTCGCGCCAGCGCCCACAAGGGCGTGGACAGCATGCAGCGCCTGAGCGAGGCGATGCACCGCATCAAGGGGAGCTCCGACGCCACGGCGAAGATCGTCAAGACGATCGACGAGATCGCGTTCCAGACGAACCTGCTGGCCCTCAACGCGGCCGTGGAAGCGGCGCGCGCCGGCGACGCGGGGCGTGGGTTCGCGGTGGTTGCCGAGGAAGTGCGGTCGCTGGCGCTGCGCTCGGCCGAGGCGGCCAAGAGCACGTCGGCGCTCATCGAGGAGGCCGTGCAGAACACGGCCACAGGTGTGGGGCTCAACGCCGAGGTGCTCGCGGCGCTGGGCGACATCGACAAGCAGGTGAACAAGCTCGGCGAGATGATGGAAGAGATCAGCGCGGCGAGCGCGCAGCAGACCGAGGGCGTGGACCACATCAGTCGCGCCGTGAACGACATCAGCCAGATCACGCAGGAAGCGGCGGCGAACTCCGAGGAATCGGCGGCGGCGTCGGAAGAGATGAGCGCGCAGGCGGCGCAGTTGCAGGCGCTGGTCGGCGAGTTCACGCTCGCGTCGTCAGGGTCGCCGCAGCGCGCGGCGAAGCTCGAGTCGCGTCAGGTGCGGAAGCCGGCAGCGGTGCCGCCGTCGGCCCGCAACGTGAAACCGCGGCGGCAGGTGGCGACGGCGTTCGCCGACCAGGACGCGGACGCGCTGTCACAGTTCTAGCACGACCGCCGCGACGCCGTTGACGCGTCGCGGCGGCGGGGATAACATCAACGCGTGTCCGGCGTTCGCGCCGGGCACGCGTTGATGTTTGGTGCCCCGCCCTGCCACCACGTCACAAGGAGACGGATTGGACGACGACAGTCCACGTCAGGCCGCGGGAAGGATCGGTATCGCGTAGGCCGCCGTACCCTCCCGCCTCACCGAGTGCACATCACGCCCCGCGCCCGAGCGCGCCGGC
>CAIRBD010000482.1 GCA_903876745.1 uncultured Gemmatimonadota bacterium | reverse complement strand
TGCCTTCTCTTTGGCTTAAGAGAAGTCGTCTCCGCGTCCTTCCGCGTTGTTTCTTCCGCGAGTTTCCGCGGTGAGGCCGTCTTCCTACCCGGCCGAGTTCAAACCTCCTCGCGCCAGCCCGACTATTTGCTCCACGGCGGCACGATGCCGTTGCTGCGCGCGTACGCGATGGACTGGCCCAGGTGCTCGCCCGCGTGCTCCATCACGAACATCTGGTAGCCGCGCTTCGTGAAGCTCATGCCGAACACCTTCATCGGCTGATCGGCATCGGCGTCCTTCATCGCGGTGACGGCGTCGGCGTAGAACTTGAAGCCGCCCTTCATCGTGGCGAGCACCTTCTCCTTGGAGTCCGGGCACTTCTCGATGGTCTTGAGATCGATGCCGGCAGGGATCTTCGCGCCCATCTCGCCGGCCATGTAGTAGTTGTCGCCGGCGATGTGGAGGAACACCTCGCACACCGAGCGCACGCCCGCCGCTGGACGCCACGAGTACTTCTCCCACGGGGTCGCCGTGGCGAGCTGCTCATACTTGTCGCCGACGGACTTCCACTGCGAGAGAAACTCGGCGCGGAAGCCGGTGGTGGGCGCCTGCGCACTGAGCGGCGCCGCAGCGGTCGCGGCACTGGCGGCCACGGCGAGCATGACGAGCTGACGGGTGAATCGCATCAACGACTCCGGGACGGGGGTTCGGGGGAGACCGCGGGACATCCTATATGAATGGGCGACACGCCAAAAAGGTTCACGTGCTGCCGGGCGCGGCTGCGCTCGGCGCCTTCACCTCGATCATCTGCGGGCGGCCGGACGCAGCACCAGATCCTGGAAGTCGAAGCTGAAGTCGGTGCCCGGGGTCGGCGTCATCTTCACCGCGGTCACGGCACTGTTGGCCACGACGAACGTCACGAAGGCGTCGGCGCGGAGGGACCGGTCCTTCCAGCGCGCGATGAAGGCGTCCCCCTTCTGGTGCTCGAGCGTGCCGACGAGTTCGGGCGTGTGACTGAACCGCATCGAGAGGCGGCCGCCGTCGGCGGTCACGATCACGTCGCCGTACCAGGCGTCGGTGTATGTGCCGGCATACCCTGCGGCGGGCAGCGTGGGGCGCACGGTCGTATCGCGCGCCGTCTCTTTGGTGGTGGCCGTGGCGAGCTGCGTGGCGGCGGCATCCGTCTGCCGCTTGTACGCGCCCAGCCAGTCGTGTGGCTTCACTCCGAGATAGTGATCGAGCACCGAGAGGGTGATGGAGCGGAACGCGGCGGACGACTCCTGATTGGTGAGCACGGCCACGCCGACGCGCTGGTCGGGGATCATCATGATCTCCGACACGTAGCCGGGCAGGCCGCCCGTGTGATTGAGCAACTTGAAGCCGCGGTAGTCGCGCACGCCGAATCCGAGCGCGTACAGGTTGAAGCTCGCGCGTAGCGGTGCAAGATCGGACGGCGCGCCGCCGATGGGCATCGGCGTGACGCCGGTCCAGAGTTCGCGCGCGGAGCGTGGCGAGAACAGCCGCGCGCCGTCGGGGGTGCGTCCGCTGTCGAGCTGCGTGATCATCCAGCGTGCGATGTCGGCGGCGCCCGAGTTGATGCCGCCGGCGGGATTCGTGTTGTCGCTCGACATCGGCGGCACGACGGCGACCTTTCCGTCGACCTCGGCGTGCGTGGCCGCGACGTTGTCGCCGCGGCTCGCATCGGCGTGGCGCACGGTGCTGTGGCTCATCCCCACCGGCACGAGGATCTCGTTGGCGATGAACTCCTCCCACGTGCGG
>CAIRBD010000481.1 GCA_903876745.1 uncultured Gemmatimonadota bacterium | reverse complement strand
CGTGGCCGTGATCCCGTTCGAGAACAGCGGCGGCGACGCCACGCAGGAGTATTTCTCCGACGGCCTCACCGAAGAGCTGATCGGCCGCCTCGCCACCACGGGGCTGCGCGTCACCGGCCGAAACTCCTCGTTCGCGTACAAGGGCAAGAGCGCCTCAGCGCGCAGCGTGGGGACCGCGCTCGGTGTGGCTACCGTGCTCACCGGCCGCGTGCGCCGGTTGGGCGACAAGTTGCACGTGAGCGCCGAGCTGGCGAGCGCGAGCAACGATGCCGTGATCTGGACCTTCAACGCCGACCGAAAGACCACGGACATCTTCGCGGTGCAGGGCGAGATGCTCGATTCGATCGTCTCGCACTTCAAGCTCAAGCCGTCGGGCGTCGGCAGCGCCGGCACGACGAGTCTCGAAGCGCACGAGCTGTATCTGAAGGGCCACTACCTCATGCGCAAGTTGGAGAATGAGGACCTGGTCGCCGCGATCGCGCTGTACGAGCGCGCGATCAAGATCGACCCGAACTACGCCCCGGCATACGCGGCGATCGCCGAGGCGTACATGGATCTCGCCGACGGCTACATGGCGCCCGACGTCGCGTACCCCAAGGCCGAAGCGGCCGCGCGGCGCGCGCTGCAGCTCGACAGCACGCTCGCGCAGGCGTGGGTCGCGATGGCCGCCGTCGATGCGCTGTATTCGTGGAAGTGGGCCGACGCTCGGCGCGAGTTCGACAAGGCGCTGGCGCTCGATCCGGGGAACGTGGACGCCCGGGCGTATGAGGCGTGGTATTGGGGCGCGCTCGACCGCCCGGACAAGGTGCACGACGTGCTCGCGCTCGCGCTCGCGGCGGATCCGCTATACGCCATCGCCTGGGCAAGCCTGATGATCGACGATGCGTTCGGCGGCACCACGAACGACGTCCGCGCGACGTGGGACCGCACACCTGCGGACATGCGCGACTTCGAGTACGGCGACGCCCTGCACGGCCTGTACCTGTTGCGCCTTGGCGACACGACCGGCGCGGAGGCCGTCTTCAAGAAGGCCGAGGCGAGCATGGGACACCGTTCGCCGTCGCTCGGCGTGATCTACGCGCGCACCGGACGGCGCGCCGACGCGGTGAAGCTGCTCGCTGGCATCGAAGCCTCGTGGCCCAAGAAGTACATCCCGCCCGAGATGGTCGCGACGCTCCCCGACGCGCTTGGCGACACGACGACGATGTACAAGTGGCTCGAGCGCGGCATTACGATGCGTTCGTCGTGGGCACCGCAGGTTGTGGGGCAGTGGAAGGAAGTGTTCGTGTCGCACAGGAACGAGGCCCATTTCCTGGAGCTTCGCCGCAAGGTAGGAGCCCCGCAGAACGGAACGCGCTGAACTGGAGAGCCACACGATGTCGAACGTCACCCGCAAGGACTTCCTCGGACTCGGCGCGCTGCTCGCCGGCGCGGTCGGTCTTCCCAAGCTGGCCGGCGCGCGTCCCACGGGCTCGGTGCCGCCACTTCCGCCGATGATGCAGAAAGGCGGCGGCATCGACGCCGACCTTATCGTCGTGAACGGCCGCGTGCTTACGAGCGACCCCGCGCGTCCGCGCGCCGAGGCGTTCGCGGTGCGTGACGGTCGGTTCCTCGCCGTGGGGAGCAACGCTGACATCCGCAATCTCGCCTCGGCGCGCACCAAGGTGATCGACGCCGCGCGCATGACGGTGACGCCGGGATTCATCGACGCGCACAATCATCCGAGCGGCGTGAACGAGCTGTTCGAGGTGGACGGCAACTTGCGCTCCATCGCCGCGCTCAAGGCGGCGATCACGAAGAAGGCCGCCGAGACGCCGCCGGGCTATTGGGTGAACGCGTACATGTTCGACGACACCAAGCTCACCGAGGGTCGGATGCTGCACCGTCGCGATCTCGATGAAGCGGCGCCGAACCACCCCGTGAGCGTGAACCACCGCGGCGGGCACACGAGCTGGTACAACTCCAAGGCGTTCGAACTCGCCAAGGTCACCAAGGACACGCCTGACCCCGCCGACGGCCGCTTCTTCCGCGACCCCGACGGCACGCCCAACGGCCGCGTGGCCGAGTTGGCGCGCCGTGTGTTCGACACGGTCGGGCTGCGGCAGCGCTACACGCCCGAGCAGCAGCGTGAGCGCAGTCGCAAAGGGATGGCGCACATGTCATCGCTCTACACGGCCGCCGGGCTCACCACCGTGCATGACCTGAGCGCCACGCAGCCCAACATCCGTGCCTATGAGGAGATCCGCGCCGAGGGGAACCTGCGGCACCGCGTGTACATGATGATCCGCGGCGGCGCCTTCCCGTTGCTGCGAGACGCCGGAGTGTACACCGGCTTCGGCGACGAGTGGGTGCGCGTTGGTGGCGTGAAGTTCGCCGCCGACGGCTCGGCGAGCGAACGCACGATGCGCATGAGCACGCCGTACGTGGGCACCGACGACTACGGCATCCTCACGATGACGCAGCAGGAGATCCACGACGCGGTGGACGATGCGCACTCGCACGGCTGGCAGGTGGGGATCCACGCCAACGGCGACGTGACGATCGACATGGTGCTCAAGGCGTACGAGCGGGCGCTGGCCAAGTGGCCGCATCCCGATCGTCGCCACCGCATCGAACATTGTTCACTCGTGAATCCGTCGCTCATCGCGCGCATCAAGGCGACGGGTTCCATCCCGACGCCGTTCTGGACGTACGTGTACTATCACGGCGAGAAGTGGGAGCAGTACGGCGACGAGAAGATGCGCTGGATGTTCGCGCACAAGTCGTTCCTCGACGCGGGCATCAAGGTGCCCGGCGCGAGCGACTATGGCCCGGGCCCGTTCGAGCCGCTGATGGCGCTGCAGTCGATGGTGACGCGCCGCGACTTCCGCGGCAAGGAATGGGGCGCCAACCAGAAGGTGTCGATGGACGAGGCGCTGCGCATCGCGACTATCAACGGCGCGCACGCGAGCTATGAAGAGAACGTGAAGGGGTCGATCACGGCGGGGAAGCTCGCCGACTTCGTGCTGCTCGAGAAGGATCCGCACGAGGTGGATCCGAACACCGTGAAGGACATCAGGGTGGTGCGCACGGTGGTCGGTGGGCGGACGGTGTATCCGAAATCGGAGGGATAGGGTTGCGGTAGAATGGTGCGTTGCGGTGGGGTAGTACTGTGTACTATACTGTATGGAACGACCGCCGCGCGAAGACTTGCTTCAGTTCATATACCTCCCAGTGTACGAGCGCTTCGTTCGGGGAGCGATCCCGGAGTCAGTCGAGCGGGCGTTCGAGCGACTGGTGATCGAAGATCCATGCGTGGGAACGGTCGTCCCGGGGATGGGCGGGTTGCGCAAGGTGCGTGTTGCGCTTCCGGGTATGGGGAAGCGGGGAGGCGCGCGATTCCTATACTACCTTCGACCGCGACGCGGCCTTGTCTTCGTATGCGCGGCGTTCGCGAAAGGTGTACAGGATGACCTCACGCCGGACGAGAAGCGTTTGTTCCGGTCCATCGTCTCCCAGCTGAGCTGACCACATGTCGAAGAAGAAGCCGAGTGTCGGTGAGCTGCTGATCAATGGCGCGAAGGAGATGGTCGCGTTCGAACAGGGCACTCCCCGCGGCACGTACCGCATCCACACGTACGTCCGCACGGCGGCGGACGGCAACGTTCCGGCGGCACCCGCGTACTCCTACCGACGCGTCGCGAAACTCCGCGCCCGCATGCGACTCTCGCAGCCGCTCTTCGCACAGGCGCTCAATGTGAGTCCGGAGACCGTGCGCGCGTGGGAGCAGGGCAAGCGCCGGCCCGAGGGTGCTGCGCTGCGATTGCTGCAGCTCACAGAGCAGGAGCCGGCGCTACTTCTGTCGATGGTGAAGGAAACGCCGGCGAAGCGCTACACGGCGCGCGAACCGAAAGGCTGAGCGCCGCGCACTGACCCCGCGTTTCCGGCATGGCCGCCTGGATGGCGGTCGAAGTGAGAAGGACACATCACGACAACAGCCCTTCCGCTCAGCCCTTCGGCTCGAGCAACGCCTTGAACGGCGGATAATCCTTCATCGCCTGCCAGTCGGTGAACCAGTGCAACCGCCGGCGGATGCCGTTGCCCTGCCCCTGCTTCAGTGATTCCTGCAGCAGCGCCACCGCCTGGTCCCAATGCTCGCGCCCGAGGTTCGCGGTGATCGCGGCGCGCTCATAGGTGGGCGCACCCACGAGCTTCTCGGCGGGGCGCGCTTCCAGCCACGCGAGCTCCGTCTGCAGTTCGGCTTTCCGCCCTTGAATGGCGTAGATCCGTCCCACGAGTCCGTGCAGGCGCGAGTCCGACGTATCGATCGGTAACCGTGCGCGGAGGATCGGCAGCGCTTCGTCGTACCGCCCAAGCGCCATCAACGCGAGTCCCCGGCGCGTCGCCTGGTTCGCCGACGACTTCGCCTCGCCGTCGTGCTGATCGAACCACGCCACGGCCCGCTCCTGCATCGCGCGTCCCTCAGCGGGGTGTCCGTGCGCCGTGAGTTCACTGCCCAATGCGACGTACACCTGGCCGGCGAACCCGAACATGTTGCCGTTGCCGGCCGCGGTCGCGACCTCCGGCAGCAGGCGGTTCATTTCGTCCAGACGGCCGAGCGCGGCGAGCGTCTGCAGTTCGGAGCCCAGATACAGCAGATCACTCCGGCGCAGCGCGCGTGCCGCGCGGATGTCGGCGAGCGCCTTGTCGTACTCACCGATCACGTGCCGTGTCTCACTCACGGTGGCGAGCAGCTCCGCGCGCCGGTCCGCGGGGAGAGAATCGCGCGAGTTGCGGGGCGAGATCAACGCCTCGAAACGCGAGATGGCTTCGCGCGGTCGGTTCAGGTCGAGCAGCGAAAACGGGAGCGCGATGGCGATCGGCGAGCGCGGCGCGAGCGCGAGCAGCCGCTGCGACGATTCGACCGACGTCTCGGCGAGTTCGCTCATCTGGGACGTGGCCAGCGCCGCGAGCGCCGCTTCGTACGGTGACGCGTTGCGCTGCGCCGCCTCGATCCAGCGGCGCGCCGTGTCTGCGCGCGCCGCGCCACCTTCGTAGCGGCTGAAGTAGTTCCGCCATGCGTAGGAGAGCGCCAGCCAGAGCTTGGCTTGCGTGAACGACGTGTCGAGCGCGATCGCCTTCCGAAGCGACCGGAAGGATCGCTGCACGCTCGTGGTGTCGCTCCCGGCGCTGAAGGCGACGAGTCCGGCCTCGAACTCACGGAACGCCTCGAGCGACGGCAACGGACCGGAGGGGAGCGTGACGGCACCGAGCATCGGGTCGGTCACGAATCCGATGGCGGAGGCGAGCGGCTCCACCGCGCGCCGCGCGTTGTCGGCGCTCGGGTTGCGCGGCACGGCGGCGGCGGGCAGTTGGCGCAGGACTGTGCCCGTTTCCGTGTCGATGAGCCGCAGGCGCAGTTGCGCGCTGTCGCCGCCGGCGAGCAGGGAGGCGGTCACGACAGTCGCGGCGCCGGCCTTTCGAGCGGCGGCGATCGCCGGCTCGTCGGTGGAGGCGCCCGCCGGCGCGGGGCGCAGCTTCACCCACGGCAGCGACGCCACCGACTGCGTCAGGGCATCGTCGATGCGCGCGGCGGCGGCG
>CAIRBD010000480.1 GCA_903876745.1 uncultured Gemmatimonadota bacterium | reverse complement strand
GCGCGATCCTGGAGCAAGAAGGTGAAGAGTTAGAGATCGCCGCTCTTCAGGATGCTCTGGGCCACACGGTCGACCACGGCCGTGGAGTCGTAAGCGCCCTGCAGAATGCGCTGGCGGATGAGAGTGGTCCGTTCGGGCGTGAGCGCGCCGCCTTTCGACAGCGCCCGCCCTTCCGACGACAGTTCCACGCTGTCCCGGCGGGGCGCAAGCGCTCCGACCGATGGCGTGTTGGGCTTCGCACCACCTGCGGGCGTCGCCACATCGGGACGCACACGGGAGATCTGCGAGCTGCTGTCGAACGGCAAGTTGTTGATCTTCATCGGATTCCTCCTGGGAGGTCAGTATCGGCGGTCGCTGACGGAACTTGAACGAGCGTCAGCGAGTGATGTCGAGGCGTCGTGCCCCGTCTGGAACCGCCGATCGTCCTGCTGCCTGTGCTTCGTGGTCCTGTTCGGTATTCGACTCGGCGTGCGCGACCGATGTGACCGCTTCGGCGTGCAGCCGTCCCAACCGCTCGCGTGCCGCGCGCGCCGCGAGGCGTACGCCGTCGACGCCCACCGCGGCCTTGGCGATGAAGTCATCGACGCGGCGGGTATCGGTACCCCCTTCGGGGAGGGCCGCCGTCTCGAACGACGTGCGGACCAGCCGATCCCACCGTTGTGGCGGCACAAACTGCCGGGCGGTACCCATCAGTTGCTCATCCTTGGCGGCCGTGCCGCCGACAGATATTCCGACGCGACAGCCTCGACATGGTCGAGGTGCGTGCACTCCTGCCGTACCCGATCCCCCGCCGTCTCCAGCCGCGCGTTGAGCGCGGCGGCGAAGGCCGGTTGGGGAGTCGCGGAACTCGTGCCGGGCCGCTCGGCGGGTGCCGAGTCGCCCGGCAGGTGCCACTCTTGCCGAGTCATCACATTCTTATCATCGGCAAGGAGGGCGCTTTACTTGAGTGGCCGGGGGTGCTTTTCCTTCATTAGAGGGCGTTTGGGCATGACCGTGATGCCGGACGCTTCTGCCGCCCGGCGGGCCTGACGGCTGGCACGGTTTCTGCGACGACTGCCGGTGTAAGCCACAGTCGCTCAGGAGAGGACCGGAATGCGCATCACCAATAACCTGGCCACCCAGCTCGCGATCGCGAACTTTACGACGGTTCGGGGGCAGCTCGACGCGGCGCAGACTCAGGTCACGACCGGGCAAAAGTTCCAGAAGGCGTCGGAAGATCCGACGGCGGCGATCGGCGTGATGGTGGATGAGAGCCAGCTTTCGGCGCTCGCCCAATACAAAAGGAATGTCGGCACGGCGCAGACGCGGGTGGGGCTGGAGGACGGCGTGCTCAGCCAGATCAATGATCTGCTGACGCGGGCCAAGGAACTCGCGATCGGGCAGGGGACGGGCACCGCCACGGCGTCGACCCGGGCCTCCACAGTTCCGGAAGTGAACCAGCTACTCGCCCAAGCCGTGCAGCTCTCGAACACCAAGGTCGGCAACGAATACCTGTTCGGCGGCACGAACTCTGGCACTGCACCGTACAGCGTTCAGACCGCCGGCCAGGCGTACACCTTCGCGGCGGCGAGCCCTGCGCCGTCCGGGGCACGGCAGCTTGAGATCGCATCAGGCCAACGGATCGCACCGAGTCACGACGGCACTCAGGTGTTCGGGGACGCGACGTCGGGGACGTTGAAAACGCTACAGGATCTCGCCGCCGCATTGCAGTCGGGCGACCAGACGGCCGTCACCAACACGCTTACGTCGATCGACACCGCCATCCAGACGACGCAAACACTGATCGGCGACGTGGGTGCTCGCGCCAACACGCTGGACATCACCACGGCGAACATCACAGCGTTGTCGAATCAAGTAACGCAATTCAAGTCCGGTCTACAGGACGTCGATGTTGAAACAGCCATGACCAATCTCATCAGCCGGCAGACCGCTTTTCAGGCCGCCATGGCCGCGACGTCGCGCGTGTTGAATCTCTCGCTCACGAGCTACCTGTGATGACCGCCGCAATGATGGCACTGCCCGCCGGTGGAGCGCGTCGGACTGTACCGACCGAACTCTTCGGCCCGCTCGAAATCGCCGAAGAGCACATCATCGACTTCAGCGACGGTCTTCTGGGCTTCCCCGCGTGTCGCGCATGGGCCCTCATCGACGGCGCGAAGCCTGGGACGGCTTGGCTGCAGAGCGTGGAATACTCCGCGCTCGTATTCCTGCTCGCCGACCCCTTCGTGTTCTTCGATGGGTTCACGGCCGATCTGTCCGCTGCCGAAATCCGTCGGCTCGACGCGCGCGACGCGAGCCAGCTCGCCGTCTTCGCGATCGTCACGCTGCCGGAGAAGCGCAGTGGTGACGCGACGGCGAACCTTCAGGGCCCCGTGATCATCAACGTGCATTCGCACCGGGGCGCGCAGGTCGTGCTCGGCGAGTCCGCGTGGAGCGTGCGTCAGCCGATCCTGCTCGACTGACCTACGGGGCGACTTCCGAGGCGATCTAGTCGGCAGTTTCTGCCTGCCCGAGCGGTTGATCGTGCCGGAGGTTCCTCGTGCAAACACCTAACTGCTTGCAAGACAATGCATTCCGTGTGGCACGCGGGATGCATTGTCCTTTAACGGTATGGGCGGTCTTTGGCCGTCCGATTCTGCGTTGCGGCAACTCACAGTCTATCGGCTGAGACAATGACGTCACCCACCACGAACAACGAGATCTACGCTCAAGCGAAGGCATGCTTCGACGCCGCCGTTCGTCAGCATATGCAAAGCGATGTGGCCGGCGCTCGGCAGGCCTACGAGTCTGTGATCGAGATGGTACCGACGTTCGCCGAGGCGCGAAACAACCTCGCGACCCTCATGGCGCAGGCTTGTGAATTCGATGCCGCGATCGCGCAGTTGCGCGAGGCGACGCAGTTGCACCCACGCTACGCCGATGCGTGGCACAACTTGGGCCTGGTACTCAATCAAAGTGGACATCCGGCGGAAGCCGTTCCTCCGCTCCGTGCCGCGGTGGAACTGGAGCCAATGCGGTCCGCATGGTGGAGCGATCTCGGGAATGCACTGGTCGAGAGCCAGTGTTTTGACGATGCGTTAGGAGCATATGATGTTGCCGAACGACTTGCGCCTGGAGTCCTAGCGCCGATGTCGAATCGAGCGTGCGCGCTGCGTGGGTTGCGTCGCCTCCCAGAGGCCGCGGAGGCCTGTCGCCGCGCGCTCGCCATCGAGCCATGGCATCTCGAGACACTCAACAACTTCGGGATCATCCTCAAGGAGATGGGAGCTTATTCCGATGCGGAGAGATTGTACGATGCTGCCATCGCCCGACACCCGAAGGACGTGTCCCTGCAGGTGAACAAGGCTGCGTTGCTCATTCAACTGGGGCGGTACGAGGAGGCCGAGGCAATTGCGCTGCCCCTCAGCAAGGAGCACCCCGAACAGCCCGAGCTCTGGAACGTCCTCTACAACTGCGCTTACGAACGCGCCGACTGGACGGGCGCCGAACTGCTGCTTCGACGCGCACTCGAGATCGCCCCGCACAACCGGAATGTCAACTGGAACATGGCCGTCCTGAAGTTGCTCGGGGGCGACTTCATCGACGGTTTTCGCAAGTTCGAGGCACGCAAACAGCTCGTGTCTGTCGTCTTTACGCATCGCCGCCTCGCGCAACCCGAATGGGATGGTTCGGATCTCGAAGGCCGTTCAATCTTCGTCCATGCGGAACAAGGACTGGGTGACTGCATCCAGTTCGTTCGTTACGCAGCGGTATTGAAAGCGCGAGGAGCGGCACGCGTGATTATTGAGGCTGAGCCATCTCACGAAGCCGTTCTACGCACGGCGCCAGGCATCGATGCCGTCGTGCACCCGGGCAGTCCACTCCCGTCGTTCGACGTCCACGCCTACATGATGAGCCTGCCGTATCTCTGCGGTACCACTTCGACCGAGGACATTCCGTCCACCGTGCCGTATTTGCGAAGCCCGACGCGCCCCATCGAGCAGATGATTGTGGCGCACGGCAGTGACAAGCGTGTCGGTATTGTCTGGGCAGGAAATCCTCAGCACCCGCGCGATCGGTCGCGATCGATTGCCCTGTCGTTGCTCGAACCCGTATTGCGCACCCCAGGTGTGTCGTTCTTCTCCTTGCAGAAAGGAGAGGCCGTGTCGCAGCTCGAGGACGAACGCTTCGCGAGTGTGGTCGATCTGGAACCGTACCTTGCGGATCTCGGCGACGCGGCGGCGGCGATATCAGCTCTAGATCTCGTCATCACGGTGGACACGGCGATCGCACACCTGGCCGGAGCGCTCGGAAAGCCCGTGTGGGTGTTGTTGGCACATGTTCCAGATTGGCGCTGGATGCGCGATATCGAGACTTCTCCTTGGTATCCGACCATGCGTCTTTTCCGCCAGCCGGCACCCAAAGAGTGGACTCCGGTGATCAGCGGCGTGGCGCAATCTCTCGTAGCGCTCCCCGCCGCTCTCCATCGGCAGCGCGTCACGACGGTCGCTGCACTCCCACCGCAATCTCGTCGCATCATCGAGATTGACTGGCAAGCGGGCCTCACCTCGGGCTGGGGTACGTATGGATTGCAACTCACACTCGCGCTCCATCGCTCGGATACTGCGGAGCCCGTCTTGCTCACAGCGCCATTATCTTCGGGTCTCCACCCTCTTGTCCAGCAGCGGCTGCACCGGACGCTGCGCGTCACACCCGGCGAACGGTCCGGTAACGCGGTACGCCTCACGGCCATGGGCAACTTCTTCTCGAGCCAGCACGCCGGCGACCCGCCGCGTGACCGCCGAAACGTCGGCGTGATCTTCTTCGAGGACACCGCGCTGGATGCGGTGGCCGTCCTGCGCGCGAAACCCTATGAGCACATCGTGGCGGGCTCGACTTGGAATGCCGAACTCCTGAAGGCGTACGGCGTGGAACATGTCAGCATGG
The DNA here is from genome assembly GCA_903876745.1 of uncultured Gemmatimonadota bacterium. GTDB lineage: Bacteria > Gemmatimonadota > Gemmatimonadetes > Gemmatimonadales > Gemmatimonadaceae > Fen-1231. The sequence continues at coordinate 482 of CAIRBD010000480.1, read as the reverse complement.
TACTGCAGGGCGTCGATCCGTCGGTGTTCCACCCGGCGCCACGCGGCGGCGCACACGACGGACGCTTTTACGTGTTCTCAGGAGGCAAGCTCGAGTTCCGCAAAGGTCAGGACATCGTCGTCGAGGCGTTCAAGCGGTTCCACGCGAGACACCGTGATTCCGTACTCGTGACCGCATGGCACAATCACTGGCCCTCGACCATGGCCGGTATCGAGTCAGCGGGGTGGGTACACGGACTTCCCGACGTGCGTGACCAGCGCTGCGACGTCGGGGCGTGGCTCGTCGCCAATGGAGTTCGCGCTGATGCCGTGATCGACGTCGGCGCGCTCCCCCAAGCGCAGATGTCGCAACTGCTGCGGGAGATGGACGTCGCAGTGTTCACGAACCGATGCGAGGGAGGTACGAATCTGGTGGCCATGGAAGCGATGGCGTGCGCCGTACCGGTCATCCTCTCCTCGAATACCGGACATCTTAACCTCATC